>JALWNR010000884.1 GCA_027083715.1 Bacteroidales bacterium | reverse complement strand
TATTAATAATTTATCAACAGGTAATAAAAGTTAATGCCTTTATTACTAGCTTATTATCTTTTGTTATGTGTTGATAACTTTAAAAAATGGTCATCAAAAAGAATTGACTATTGACTTTGATGACTAAATGTCATATCTTTGCATTCGTTATAATTAATAGTATATGAGACAGTTAAAAATAACAAAATCAATCACGAACAGGGAAAGTGCTTCGTTGGACAAGTACTTGCAAGAGATTGGTAAGTATGAATTGATTTCGGTTGAGGAGGAGGTTGAATTGGCTCAACGTATCCGTAAAGGAGATCAGGAAGCCATTGAAAAATTGACTCAGGCAAATTTGCGATTTGTTGTTTCGGTTGCCAAACAGTATCAAAATCAGGGTTTAACATTACCCGATTTGATTAATGAAGGAAACTTGGGTTTGATCAAAGCTGCTGAAAAGTTTGATGAAACACGAGGTTTCAAATTCATTTCGTATGCCGTTTGGTGGATCAGGCAATCAATTATGCAAGCCATTAATGAACAGTCAAGAATTGTTCGACTTCCTTTGAACCAGGTAAGTTCTTTAAGTAAATACAACAAAGCTGTAGCTGAATTTGAACAAAAAAATCAGCGCAGACCAACTCCTGAAGAGTTAGCTAAACTTCTGGACTTACCCAAAGAAAAAGTAATGGATACCATGCGTGTATCCGGTCGTCATGTATCAGTTGATGCTCCTTTTGCCGATGGCGAGGACAACAGTCTGCTTGATGTCTTGGAAAACAACGATTCGCCGGTTGCCGACAGGGAGCTGATTAATGAATCGTTAAGTAAAGAAATTGATCGTGCATTCTCTACATTAACAGAGCGTGAACGCTTAATTTTGAAATTATCATTCGGTATAGGTATGCCGGAAATGTCTTTGGAAGAAATTGGTGAAAAATTTGGTTTGACACGCGAAAGGGTTCGTCAAATCAGAGAAAAAGCCATCAGAAGACTTAGAAACACATCAAGAAGTAATCTTTTGAAAAGCTATCTTGGTTAAATTACCAGAAATTGCCCGGCGGTCTTTTTTTATCAACAAACCTGACACTTCCGCCGGGTGATTTTTTTAACAAACTTACTAATCTCTTGAATAATTGAAATTTACTGAACTAGACCTACATCCTTCTTTACAGGAAAGTATTTCTGCAATGGGTTTTGTAAAAGCAACCCCCATACAAGAACAAACATTACCTGCCATTTTGGCGGAAAAAGATTTAATTGCCTGCGCCCAAACCGGCACCGGAAAAACTGCTGCCTACATCATCCCTGTTTTAAATAAATTGGCACAAAATCCCACAAAAGATATTGATACTTTAATAATTGTTCCAACTAGAGAGCTTGCTTTGCAAATTGATCAACAATTTGAAGGATTCAGTTATTTTTTAGATGTTTCATCAGTACCAATTTATGGTGGTGGTGATGGTGATACATGGAGCAGCCAAAAAAATGCACTAATTAAAGGTGCAAATATTGTAATTGCAACTCCCGGAAGGCTGATTGCACATATGAACTTTGGGTATGTAAAGTTTGATCATTTAAAGCATTTGATATTGGATGAAGCTGACCGTATGCTGGATATGGGCTTTTATGAGGATATAGAAAAAATTATTAAAGAGTTACCTAAAAACAGACAAACCTTAATGTTTTCGGCAACAATGCCTGAAAAAATCAGGGTATTGGCAAAAAAAATACTTTCTGAGCCCGAAGAAGTAAATCTTGCTATTTCAAAACCTGCCGAAAATATATTGCAAGCAGCATATTTGGTTTATGATAATCATAAAATTGAGTTGATTAAAAAATTATTGGAAGGTAAAGATCTGAAAAGTATTTTGATTTTTTCGGCAACTAAAAAAAATGTCAAAAGTATCCGTAGTGAGTTGGCACGCAATGGTTTTAATGTAGAAGAAATCCACTCAGACTTAGAGCAAAAACAACGTGAACAGGTAATGCTGGATTTTAAAAACCGTAAAATTCAGATACTTACAGCTACTGATATTCTAGCTCGAGGAATTGATATTGAGGAAATTGATCTGGTCATCAATTTTGATGTTCCGGGTGATGCTGAAGATTATGTGCATCGTGTAGGACGAACAGCTCGTGCAAAATCATCTGGTGTAGCCATTACTTTTATCAACGATAGTGAGCAGGAAAAGTTTAAACGCATTGAAGATTTTATTGGTGTTAAACTTATTAAATTGCCTACTCCTGTTGAAATTGGCGAAAGTCCGCAATATAATCCTAGGCTTAAAAAAACTAAAAAAAGAAAATTTGGTAAAAAGTCTTACCCGAAAAATAATAAGAAAGGTAAGCTCTAAAAATTCAGTTTTCTACTTTACCCATCTGCCCATTCGCTGAGAAAACTTTAGAACAGGCTCTGAATTTTTGGTGTTAAACTAAAAAGCAAGCTCCTTGATAAATTGGAGCGTTGCTTTATGTAAAAAATATTTATGCTATTGCATACCTTCTGTAGGTATTTTTCTATCCACTTTTTTAATTAAACCTTGCAAAACTTTTCCCGGTCCAATTTCTGTGAAAGAAGTTGCACCATCGGTAATCATGTTTTTAACAATTTCTGTCCAGCGTACCGGAGATGTTAATTGAGCAATTAAATTTTCTTTAATTTCTTTTGGGTTGCTTACCGGTTTTGCATTCACATTTTGATAAACCGGACAAATGGGGTGAGAAAATTCAGTTTCATTGATGGCTTTTGCTAATTCTTCTTTCGCCGGTTGCATTAATGGCGAATGAAATGCACCACCTACATTTAACTTAATGGCTCTTTTGGCTCCTGCATTACTTAATACTTCAATGGCTTTATCAATGGCTTCGTTAGTACCCGAGATAACCACCTGTCCCGGGGAATTATAATTTGCCGGAACAACGATTCCATCTACTTTATTACATAAATCTCCTACCATTGCATCGTCCATACCCAGAATAGCAGCCATTGTTGAAGGAAATAATTCGCAAGCTTTTTGCATAGCCAATGCTCTTTTTGAAACAAGTTTCAAACCATCCTCAAAAGATAAAGCGTCATTTGCAACTAATGCCGAAAATTCACCTAGCGAATGACCTGCAACCATATCAGGTTTAAAATCATCACCCAATGTTTTTGCTAAAATAACCGAATGTAAAAATATGGCAGGTTGTGTTACTTTGGTTTGTTTTAAGTCTTCTTCCGTTCCTGCAAACATCATATCGGTTATTCTAAAGCCAAGAATTTCGTTTGCTTTTTCAAACAGTTCCTTTGCTAGTTCTGAGTTTTCGTACAAGTTTTTGCCCATTCCGACAAATTGCGCTCCTTGACCCGGAAATACATATGCTTTCATAAACTTATTTTTTAATGAATTACGTATTGACAATTTAATTGCGACAAAGATAATACAGAATTAATAAATAAAAAATGGGATAAATCGGCAAAGATTTTATCTTTGTGCAATGGAAGAAAATTTTATTTATCTATTTGGCTTTAAATTACTCCAGACGGGGGCGTTCATTACTGACCAACTAATTGCTATTGTAACTTTTATTTTTTATTTTCAGCTTAAAAAACATAAAGAAACTGTTTTTTACAGTTACTTTTTTTTGTTTATGAGTATTACTTCAATGGTGGGTGGCTTTGGTCATCTACTTTATGAATATGCCGGACTGCCATTGCAAATGTTTGGATGGATTTTTAATGCTTTTTCGATTTATTTTATTGAAAAAGCAGCAATTAATGAGTTGTCGGAAGGTAAACTGAAAAGTTTCTTTTCAAAGATTATAAACCTTCAAGTAGTTTTATATTTGATTTCCATATTTGTTTTTCAACACTTTATTGTATTAACGATTAATACGGTAATAGGTATGTTAGGATTGGTTGTACCTGTACTGGTAGTGCAAACGTTTAAAAAAGACGGTAAGAATTTTCTTTTGGTTATTGTTGGAATATTGCTGTCAGGAGCACCTGCCTTACTGCATAAAACCAGTATCGGATTTAGTATCTTTTCGGCAAAAGAAATAAGCCACTTAATACTGATATTTTGTTTTTATCTGATTTTTATCGGAATAAACAATGTTTTTGTGAAAAATCAGGTATTGACAAAAACAGTTGAACCATTAAACCAATAAACCGATTTAATCCTCGCAGTTTTTTTGAATAAATAATTCAAAATTATCCAGATTTAATGCACAGAGTGTTCCTGTTTTTGTATAATCATAATATTTGTGTTTTTTTGTATAGCAAACTCCGTTATCCAGACCAATTATTTTTTCTCTGTTTTTTACACTTCTAATAATTTTCTCTATGTTTTCGGGTTGATGCCCATGAATTAAGGTTTTGTTTTTCAGAATTTTTTTATTGTAATCAAATTTTCGTCCCCACAAAATACTTGTTTTATCCGTAAATGGATTTTTTGCACTAAAATTAAAATTAGCGTGAACCAGAAAAAAATTATCCAGTTCATAATAAAAAGGTAAACTATTTAGAAAACTACGATGTTTTTTGCGTAGTTTTCCTTTTTTTAGCATATCGGGGCTGTCTCGCATCAACCATTTTAAAGTGGCTTCATCGTCATTTTTTTCAATGTCGAGCAATGTTTGCTCATGATTACCACGCAGAGGATAAACCAGAAAGCCTTTTTCAATCAGTTTTATAATGTAGTCTATAGTTTTTTTACTTTCAGGGCCACGATCAATGTAATCACCCAAAAGAAAAAGTTGGTCTTCTTTTTGAATTTTGAGTTTTTCTTTAATTAATGTTTTAAATGTTTGAAAACATCCGTGTATGTCGCCTACTGCAAACCTTCTTCCTTTTTTGGGTGATTTTATGCTGTTTTTTTGGTAATATTTTTTCACAATAAGATATTAAACTTCGTAATCTACTGCTATGGTTTCCTTTTTATGTTCTTTGATTTTTGCCACAACTGCCTGATGCGCTTCGTGTACACGATAAGCTTCAAGTGCTTCCATGTTTTCAAATAATGATACTAAAACCAAATCATATGCATTTGCAGCATTACTGATATTCACACCAACCTCATAGGCTTTTATTTCGCCTATTTTTTTAGGAAGCTCATCTAAAAGAACTTTTAATTCTGTTGCTGTACGTTTTCGTTTTTCTATTGTATAATCATCTGATAATTTGAACATTACAATGTGTTTAATCATTTTTTTGTAGTTTTAAAAATTTGACATTACTTTTGATGCATAAATTCTAAACCGTCCAATTGCTAATAGATTAGTGCTTTCCTGAAAAAAGGAACTACTAAATATTTGTTGAATTTCATAATTGAGTCGGTTTGGACTATACAAAATTAATAAAAATTATGCTAGTAATTGGAATTGCCGGAGGCACAGGTTCAGGAAAAACAACTGTTGTAAGAAAAATCATAGAAAGTTTGCCAGAAGGCGAAGTAGCTGTTTTGTCGCAAGATTCTTATTATAAGGATAATAGCCATTTACCTCTTGAAAAAAGACAGGAAATCAATTTTGATCATCCCAAAGCATTGGAATTTGATTTAATTGTTGAACACATTAAAGAATTGCGCAAAGGCAACAGTATTGAAGAACCTATTTATTCATATTTGACTTGTACGCGTGCAAAAGAAACTATTACTGTTTATCCGAAAGATGTGCTTATACTTGAAGGTATTCTTATTTTAACACATAAAGAGTTGCGCGATTTATTTGATATTAAAGTTTTTGTAGATGCCGATCCTGATGATCGTTTAAACAGGGTAATTCAACGCGATATTGTGGAGCGAGGACGCTCGGTTGCCAAAGTACTTGAACGTTATGATAAATCGGTAAAACCCATGCATTTACAATTTATTGAGCCTTCTAAAAGATATGCCGATTTAATTGTTCCTCAAGGAGGGCATAATAAAGTGGCTATTGAAGTGCTCTGTTCAATAATAGAAAAGAATTTAAAAACCCAAAGATAAATGTTACAAGATGTAAAGAATACTGATGTTTTATTTTTGGATATTGAAACGGTTTCGGGTTACAAAAATTTTGATGAATTACCTGAACGCATGAAGGCTCTTTGGACAAGAAAAGCAAAATCTTTAAGTAAATCGGATGATGTGAAACCCGAAGAACTTTATGAGCGAGCCGGTATTTATGCTGAATTTGGTAAAATTGTATGTATTTCAGTTGGGTTTATTGTAGAGAATGACAGTAAACGTTTTTTTCGTTTAAAATCATTTTACGGAGATGATGAAAAAATAATATTAAATGATTTTAATGATTTACTACGTAAATCATTTACGCGTGATAATCAATATCTTTGTGGGCATAATGCAAAGGAATTTGACTTTCCCTATATTGCACGGCGTTCTCTGATTAAAGGTTTAAAACTCCCTCCCCAATTAGATATTGCAGGAAAAAAACCTTGGGAAGTAAAACATTTAGATACAATGGATTTATGGCGTTTTGGAGATTATAAAAGCTATACTTCATTAAACCTGCTAACTGCTGTTTTTGACATCCCTACCCCAAAAGATGATATTGATGGTAGTCAGGTAGGACGAGTTTATTGGGAAGAGCGTAATTTAGAACGCATTGCCGAATATTGCCAAAAAGATGTTTTAGCAGTTGCACAGCTATTTTTACGTTATAAAGGTGAAGACTTAATCTCTGATAAAAATATTGAGATAATAAAGTAGTCTATCTCTTCATATATAGGTATAGAGTTAATTATAACTTTAAATAGTACCTATATCTCTCTGAACAGCAAGCAATTAGTGGGTAAAGGTTCCGACTGCCGACAGGTAGTTAAGGTAATATTTAAGTTTCCACCAATTACTAATTGCCAATATACTAATTATTTGCAAAATGATTATCAAAAATATTCTGCTATACCATTGCAGGCGTGTTTAATACTCTGCCCAAAAATCTCTTTTTTTGTTTAATTCTTCTTCTTGTTTTAAAATTTCTTCCGGTATCAGTTGCATAAACGAAGGATGTTGTTCAATGGCATACGAAATTTTTTCTACAATTTCATCAATTGAATCATTTTCATAATCAATGTCGAGTGGTTGTTTAATAACCATTGATTGCAATATTCCACGTTTTTTTACCAGCAGTCCTTTTTTATTAAATGAGCGACGAAACCCGTCAATTACAATGGGCACAACAATGGGTTTGTAGTTTTTTATAATATGTGCAGTACCTTTTCTTATAGGTTTAAATGGTTTTGTGGTTCCTTGTGGAAAAGTAATTACCCATCCGTCTTTTAAAGCGGTACCAATTTGTTCCGTATCGCTTGGATTAACAGGACGTTGTATCTCTTTTCCTGCTTCGCGCCATGTGCGTTGAACGGTGATTGCACCCGCATAAGCAAAGATTCTGGGCAATAATCCTTTTCGCATGGTTTCCTTAGCTGCTACAAAATAAATATTTAGTTTAGGAGATTTTAGATACCTGAGAACTCCTTTTATACTGTCTTTTCTACCATGAAGGGCTGCATTAAAAACATGTAACATGGCAGCAACATCTGCAAAATAAGTTTGATGATTGGATACAAATAAGACACCTGTTTCCGGCAAATTTCTGATTATATCAGAGCCCTCAATAATCAATTGATTAAAACCCCTGTATCTTCGGTGCGATATAAGTCCGAAAAACCTGATTAGCCACTTTTTGAGTAACAAAATATGACCAAACGGATTGCGTTTTACTAATCCCATATAAAAAACTTTTTTGAATATCTACGCGAAATTAAAAAACATTAGTTAATAAAAAAATAATTGCTACTTGTTTGTTTTTGTCCGGTTAAATTTTTATTCATCAAATAATATATATTTTTGGCACATTTGCTTTGATATTTTTACAATTATTTATCTTTGTTTCCGTTGTAAAATAAAATAATTAAATAGAAAGATATGAAGAATATTAGATTTTTTTTGGCATTACTGCTTTTATTAACAATAACAGATACTATTTTTGCACAGGAAGTAGAATGGCATACTTGGAAAGATGGATATAAAAAGGCTAAAGAAGAGAATAAAATAATCTTACTCGATGCATACACTGAATGGTGTGGGTGGTGTAAAGTAATGGATCAAAAAACTTATACAGTTAAAGAGGTACAGGATAAAATTCATCAAGACTTTGTTGCCATAAAATTAAATCCGGAGCTGCAAGGAACATATAATTTTGAGAATAAATCCTATTCCGGACCTGATTTAATCAAACAATTATCGCATAACAAATTCAGGGGATACCCTACTACATTTTTTGTTTTTCCCGAAACAGGTAAATCATATATGGAAATTGGCTATAAGAAAGCAGATGTTTTTGCAAAATTACTCGATAAGTATGTTAAAATGAAATAGCTTTTTTTGAATGTTTATGAGCAAAAGTTTTAGTTTATCTTAAATTATGAATGGATAGTCCAAAAAATAGATAATTCAATAAAATAATTTCTTGAATTACTTCAATTCTGTATATATTTGTATGTATCCGTACTTTATACCGATACGCTTTTAGTA
>JALWNR010000883.1:753-1884 GCA_027083715.1 Bacteroidales bacterium | reverse complement strand
ATACTCCAGTTAAGACTGCACCCAAGCCTAATCGAGTTAAAAAAGAAAATAGAAAATGGACCAAAAGATAAAATCTATGATATAGATTTATCATACATTACCTCACGAGGACATTGGTATTTTACAAGCTGGAAAGGTGAATTGGTAAAATCCGGAGGAATTGCTACAAATATAGGTATTCACTTTTTTGATATGCTTTCATGGATATTTGGCAATGTTGAAAAAAATATTGTTCATGTTTCAGAACCCAAACGAGCTGCCGGATATTTAGAATTAAAACAGGCTCGTGTACGATGGTACCTAAGTGTAGATTATGAAGCGATTCCTGATGAAATAAAAGCTAAAGGACAAAGAACTTTCCGTTCAATAACTGTAAATGGTAAAGAAATTGAATTTAGCGGTGGTTTTACCGATTTACACACTCGTAGCTATCAGGAAATTCTTAAAGGAAACGGATTTGGCTTACAAGAAGCTAAACAAAGCATTATCACTGCACATGATATTAGAAATGCTACACCTATCGGATTAAAAGGAGACTATCATCCTTTTGCAAAAAAAGAAATTGAATATCACCCTTTTTATGAAAAAGGACAAAAACTAAACTTATTGTAAATTACTATATTTTTTTAAAATGATATACGAAAAGATAAAAGAGCAAAAAGCAAAAATTTCACTAATCGGGTTAGGATATGTTGGACTACCTATTGCTTTGGAATTTGCCAAAAATTATAATGTTATAGGGTTTGATATTAAGCCGGAACGTGTTGAAATGATGAAAAACGGCATAGATCCAAGTAAGGAAGTAGCTCCGGAAAAATTTGAAAATAAACACATTGTGTTTACTGCCAATAAAGAAGACTTAAAAAAAGCAGATTTCCATATTGTTGCAGTGCCAACACCTATTAACGAACATAACCAACCTGACCTCACACCTCTGCTAAGTGCGTGCAAAACAGTAGGAAGTATCCTGAAAAAAGGAGACTATGTAGTTTTTGAATCAACAGTTTATCCGGGTTGTACCGAAGAAGATTGCGTACCAGTTTTGGAGAAAGAATCGGGACTAAAATTTAAAGAGGATTTTAAGGTTGGTTTTTCACCGGAAAGAATTAATCTGGGTGATAAAGTTCATAC
>JALWNR010000883.1:0-743 GCA_027083715.1 Bacteroidales bacterium | reverse complement strand
ACTAAAATAACATCAACATGCGATACTGAATCGGCAGAAGAGATTGCAAAAACTTATGAGTTAATTATAAAAGCCGGAGTACATAGAGCTAGTTCAATTAAAGTAGCAGAAGCTGCAAAAATTATTGAAAATACCCAACGCGATGTAAATATTGCTTTGATGAATGAACTATCGATAATCTTTAATAAACTTGGAATTAATACTTATGAGGTACTTGAAGCAGCAGGGACAAAATGGAATTTCCTTAAATTTTTTCCGGGCTTAGTTGGCGGACATTGTATTGGTGTTGACCCGTATTACTTGGTACATAAGGCAAAAGAAGTAGGTTATCATCCGCAAATAATTAATTCAGGACGATTTGTTAACGATTCAATGGGAGGATATACGGCAAAACAAGTTGTAAAAATGCTTCTGGCAGCAGATAAACATTTAAAAGAAAGTAATGTGCTGGTTATGGGTATTACATTTAAAGAAAATGTTGCCGATATTCGTAATTCAAAAGTAGTTGATTTGATTAAAGAACTTCAATCATATAGAGTAAATGTTGATATTACCGACCCGTATGCAGCAGTCAATGAAATAAAGGAAGAATATAATTTAGATTTAATTGAAGCACCAAAGAATCAG
Source organism: Bacteroidales bacterium (assembly GCA_027083715.1). GTDB lineage: Bacteria > Bacteroidota > Bacteroidia > Bacteroidales > NBLH01 > NBLH01. The sequence goes on along the minus strand of JALWNR010000883.1, from coordinate 116 downwards.
TACGATGCCATTATTTTGGCTGTCAACCATGAGGAATACTTAGGGTTATCAGAAAATTATTTTCAGTCAATAAGTAATAAAGAAGCTATATTTGTTGATATTAAAGGTGTTTACAG
>JALWNR010000882.1 GCA_027083715.1 Bacteroidales bacterium | reverse complement strand
CATTGAATTGAAAAAATATCTTTTTGCGCCTTTTTGCTTTTTTCGTTTTGCCTAATACCTAAGCATTTGCTGCAACGAAAAAAACAAAAATTCATCAAAAATCTAATTTTTTCAAAAATCAAGCACTTTATAGACAAACACTAATTATCGAAAAAGATAGTACAAACTATTATTCCCGGAACTAAAGCGAGAGAAAATTATTGATTGGAAGATAATTCATGAAATATTGAAAAAAACAGGCATACATTACAAATAATCCGTATTATCAACTTCTACTTTTTTTAAAAACGGAGCTACGGCACGCTGATAAATACCTTGTACCCATGCAATTGCCATTCCGTAATTGGTAACCGGAATACCGGCTTTGATGGCAGGTTTCAGGCGGTTTTTAATTTGTTTTTGGGTAATCATACAGCCGCCGCATTGAATAACGAGTGCATAGTCGTGAATATCGCGCTGTAAATTATCCAAGCCGCTAACTACATCATATTCCAATTGTTTTCCGGTGAATTTTGAAATCCAGCGCGGAATTTTTACTCGCCCGATGTCATCGCAGGAAACATGATGTGAGCAGGATTCAAGCAAAAGAATACGGTCGCCGTCTTTCAATTCTGATATTTTTGGGGTACCTTTCAGGTAATTATCAAAATCGCCTTTCAGGCGGGCAAGTACCACACTGAAACCTGTCAGAGGAATATCTTTAGGGATGGATGCATCGGCTTTCAGGAAAATTTGACTGTCGGTGATTGCCAGTTTGGGTTTAATACCGGTTTTTCGTAAAAATGCATCTACTTCGCGCTCTTTCAAAACGATTGCTACGCAATCGTTGTCCAAAATATCGCGTATCATCTGCACTTGTGGTAAAATCATGCGTCCGGCAGGTGCTTCAATGTCGATGGGGGTGATGAGCAATACAATATCGCCATAGCTGACTAAATCACCAATTAGTGAAGGTGTTTTGTAAGCATTTTCGGGGATGAGTTTTTTAATTTGGTTGATAATTTTTTCTAAAGCATCATATTGTTCATTGTTTTTAATTGTACTAAATTCAATGGGTAAAGAATTATACTCATTTTTTAAGCGTTCTTTTAATTCCTGCTTTATCGGTTCTATATCTGATTTGTTGTGAATGATAAAATAAGGAGTATCATAGGCTTCAAATTCTTTGATGAGTTTTTTCTCAAATTTACCAAACCGGTTATGCGCGATGACCAATATTGCTAAGTCAATAATTTTTATGGTATCCAGCGTTTTGTCGATACGTTTGTTGCCTAAATCTCCTTCATCGTCGATGCCGGCAGTGTCGATGAGTACAACCGGGGCAAATCCGGTAATTTCAAAGGATTTTTTTACCGGGTCGGTGGTGGTTCCTGCCGTGTTGGATACAATGGCTATTTCTTGTCCTGCCAAGCAGTTGATTAATGAACTTTTCCCGTTGTTTCTTCGTCCGAAAATGCCGATATGAGGTTTTGTTTCGCGTCCTTTTTTCATCTGCCTATTTTTTAATTAATTATTCAGATGGAACCGCATAATGTAAAATAATCATTACATTGTATGATTAACAATTATTTTAATCATGCTTGTTTCATTTGTTTTGACTTTTGCTGCGAATTTACGATGAATTTTCGGGATAGAAAATGACAAATGTCGGGTTTTGTTTTTTTCTAGTATCGTGTTATATTATGTTGTAAAATTTTCAATACTTGATATGACAATAATATGCTTGACACGATGCTGTATTAAATTTGTAACAAGCAATTTTTGAAGCTTGTGAACGGCGAAGCCCTCAACGAAGTTAAAATTAAGTTTGTTAATTCATGATTAATGTAGAGTGCGGCTGCATGCGGCAGGGATTGAAGCGGCAGCTCCCGTTCATGAAAAACATTACAAAAGCAAACTGCAAAGAGCGACCAAAGGAAGCTCCTTTGCGGTTTTTGCTTTTGTTGTTTTTTATGAACGGGACTATAAGCGGAAAGCCCGTTTAGCCGCCCTTGATATAATACATTTTGTATTACCTTAAATCCGCAAGTATCTTTTGCTGCAAAGCCAAATAGCCTGCCATTATTGGCAGTGCTCGAAAAAACCTACTCACCGTAACTAATGCTACGCTTGCGTTGCTTTTTTCTGTGCTTTGCCAATACTGACACACTCTTTGACTTTTACTCATTTCTTATATTAATTTTAATGTACTCGTGAGAGCTTCGCAGTTCGCTACAAACATACCTACGGATTTAAGGTATTAAGAAATGGCAAGATTTGTGTATTATTTTAATGAAATTTCAAAAAAATCAAATAAAATGTAAAGAACTATTAAAAAAATTCTATTTTTATAGTTCAAAAATAAACGGTGTTGTTTAAATCTATATTACGGTTTCTGTTTTTAGCTGTAAATACTTGAAAATGAAATTTAAAGGCTTGAAAATATTTTCGCGTATTCATTTGATACTTAATGGCAGTATCATTTTGTTGTTTATAATCATTGGCAGTTTGCTGTATTATCAAGCAAGGAAAAATACTTATATCGAAACTAGAGATAATTTTTACAAGGAAATTGAAGAATTAAATAATGTAATTGAGCTTTACCGTGTTAGAGATAAGGATATTTTAAACATGGCTTCGAATTTTGCCGAGTACAAAATCAATGAGTTTAGTTATTTTGAAGAAAGTGATTCGGCTAATATTATTTTTGATGCAGTTGACCCAATTTCGCATAAAGGAATTAAAGTAAAAATTCATGAGTGGTTTGTGGATGATATGTCTTTTACGGATAATTTTTTCATCGTAGATGAATTGCGAAAAATTGCACATGTAGATGCTTCAATTTATCAGAAAACACCATTGGGCTATGTAAATATTTCTACAAATATTGTAAATACAAATGAAGATCGCTTATTAGGTGATATTATTTTAAATTCTTCGGAAATTGTTCAAACAATTGAGGCGGGAAATCAGTATCGTGAACGTAGTTATAAGAATGGAACCTGGTACCAAACTATTTATCGTCCTTTATATATTGAAGGGAAAATACGGGGCTTGTACTATGTGGGTCTAAAAGAGCGTATTGGACGTGCCCTTAAATCAATTTTTGACGGTCGAAAGTATTTTAAGGAAGGTTATGCTTTTATTATTACCGATAAAGGACGTTTATCCATACACCCGAAAGAAAGGGGTATGGATTTTTCGAGTACACGGATGTTTAAATTGTTGGAAAAGCATAAAGGAGGGCAGGGAATATTGAATTATGTTTGGCCGGAAGATGAAAACGGCAAAGATTGGTATCTGGTTTTTAAATACAATAAACTGATTAATAGCTTTGTATGTATTACTTTTCCAAAAGACGAAGTTTATTCAAAGTTGAATAAGGAGAGTTTTTTTATTATTATATGGTTTGTCCTGTTTTTTATCGGTTTTCAGTTTGCCATTAATTATTTAAATGATGAAGTATCGGCAGAATTGAGAATAGTTTCACGTTATATTAGGGATATTGCCGGTGAAGGAAAAATTGATGAAATAGAGCATAAATCAATAAAGTATAAAAATATTTATGACAGTATTAATCGAATTTCGGAGCGTTATTCAGCTATTGATGAATTAGTGAAAAAACTTTTGGTTAATAAATTGAATAATATATTACCTGCAATTTTGGAAAAAGATAGTATTGGGCAAAACCTAATGAAATTAGATAAAAAATTGCAACGGGCTTTACAAATAGAGCAGGAAGGAGAAAAAGAGGCTCAGTTGCGAAAATGGGAAGCGGATGGATTATCTAAATTTGTAAGTATTTTGCAGCAATATACAGATGATATTGAAGAACTTAGTTATAATTTAATAAATAACTTGGTTAATTATTTAAATGCCAATCAAGGAGCACTTTTCTTTTTAAATAATGACAATCCGGAGGATGTGTATTTTGAGCAAATGGCTACTTATGCATACGATAAAAAAAGATTGATTACCCGAAAAATTTATCCTGAGCAAGGCTTAATAGGACGAATCTACAATGAAAAGAAAACTATTTATATTTCGGAAATTCCACAAAATTATCTGAAAATTACATCGGGACTGGGAGAACTGGAACCAAATTATTTGTTAATTGTACCTTTGTTGATGAATATGGAGGTTTACGGTGCTATCGAAATTGCATCTTTTAATAAATTTGAAGATTATCAAATTGAGTTTTTAGAAAAATTAGGCGAAAATATTGCTTCTACCATTAGTAATGTTCAAATAAATACAAAAACCAGAAAATTGCTCGAACAATCAAAACAGCAATCGGACAAATTGAGTTTTCAAGAAGAAATGATGCGTAAAAGTTTATCGGACATGGCAGAAGCAAAAAAAATGTCGGATATTAAAAGTATGGAATTGGAAGGGTTGTCGGAAGCAATTAACAAAAACTTTTTACTTGCAGAATTGGCACCTGACGGTACTATAAAAATGGTAAATGAAAATTATTTGAATTTATTGGGTTTAGATGAATCTGAAATTGTTGGCAATAATCATTCTAATTTTAGCTCAATAGATTCAAAATCAATTGAATACAGAAATTTTTGGAACGATTTAAGAACAGGCATACGAACTGAGTTTGAAGAGCATGTTAAAATGCCAAACGGAGAAGAGTTTTGGTTAAAATCGTCTTATTTTCCAATTAAAGAAAAGAATGGAAAAGTTTATAAAATTATTAATATAGCAGTGGATATTACTCGATTAAAAGAATTGGAAGAACAATTGAAAAATAAAAATTAAAGATGAAATTTCGTTCGCTTAAAGAAAAACTAAGCCTTATTATTTCAGTAGTTGTTTTTGCTGTGTTTATAATAATTATGGTATATCATAATGCTATAATAAAAAAACAAACAGATAAAATGACTTTTCAGTTAATGGAGAATAATTATCTTAGGTATTCATCTTTATTACAAAATGAGTTTGAACGTATAAAATCGAAAAATGACCTACTGGCACTAATTATTTCAAAAACGGCAAATGATAAATATCGAATTAAAGAGATTGAAAAATTATTAAAACCCATTGTTAATAATAACCAAAGCATATATAAAATAACTTTTGCCTATTTTAATTCCAATGTACAAACTCAGGATAGCATTGGAGAAATTTCTAATGCAGGATTGAATATTTCATATTTAAACGTTATTAAAACTCTGAAAGGAACTAAGCAAAATACGCTTGCGCCGGAAGACAATCTGAAACTGGAACTTTTTAAAAAGAGTTTATCGGAATACGAAGGAAGTTTTGTTTTTGAGTTTCAGCAGCACACACCGGTTAGTTATATTCCGATATTAACACCTGTTTTTTCAGGTAAAAAGTATTTAGGCTATATTGAAACTTGTATTTCAACAGATTGGATAAATGAAAGCATAATGCTTAATAATTCTGGTTTACCGATTGATATGAAAATATATCTTTCAGCCGGGAACAGAATTATTGCCACCAATAGTAAGGAATTAATTATTGGAGACCCAATTAAAAGTGTTTGTCCTGCTTGTGTTGGTGAAAAGACAAATGGTAGATTTAAAAAATCAGTGAATGATGTTTTTGTCTATTGTGGAAATATCCTGCAAAAGGAAAATACCGCCGGTGAATTAAAAATGTGTTTTGTTGTTCCTGAAAGTGCTTTGTCAGGAATTACTTCCTACAATTCATGGAGATATTTTATTAGTGGATTTATTTTATTAGCTATTGGTCTGGTAATTATTTATTTGATTATTGGAATTATTACTCGTCCGTTTAAACATTTGATTGCTTTTGCGCAAAAAGTTGCACAAGGCGATTTTGAATGTGAGCAAAAAGATATGCAAATTAAACAAGGTGATGAAATAGGACAGCTCCAAATGGCATTTAGAGAAATCAGTGAATCCTTAAAAGAAACTACTGAAGTTAGTAGAGCTATTGCATCCGGTGATTTTTCACGTACTTTGAAATTAAAAAGTAATAATGATTTATTGGCACAAGCAATCAATCAAATGAGTAGATTTTTGCAAAGCAAATCAGAGCAAGATTTACAAAGTAAAACGGAAGAAGACAAGCAAAAATGGATTAATAAAGGATTAAGTTTAATCTCAGAAGTTTTAAAAAAGAATCAGGAGGATACCCGAAATCTTGCAGATAAATTGATTAAAACTTTAGTTGATTTTTTGGATGCATCGCTTGGCGGAATCTATATGAAAGAACAAGAAGAAAGTGGAGAAGATATATATCGTTTGGTAGCAGCTTATGCATATTCCGAAGGAAAATATATTGACAGGAAGTTTCGTTCGGGGGAGTCGCTTGTAGGATCTTGTGTGTCGGAGCAAAGAATAATTTATATGTCCAGTATTCCCGAAGGTTATATTAATGTAATGTCGGGTATGGGAGAGTCTGTTCCTAAAAGCTTAATTATTATACCTTTAATCTATAATAAAGAGGTTTTTGGTGTATTGGAACTTGCATCTTTAAAAGAGTTTAGCGAAAATGAACAAGAATTTTTGCAAAATGCAGCAGATAATATTGCAAGTACTTTATCTCTTACCCAAATTAGCTCACAAACTGGTGTATTGCTTGAAAAAACACGAAAACAAGCACAAGAACTTGAATTGCGTGATAAAGAAATGAAGGCTACACTTAAAAAAATAAGTCAGTTACAAGAAGAAACAGCCCGAAAAGAAGCTGCTATGAGAGCTAAAATAACGGCTTTGAATAATTCTTTGCTTATTGTTGAATATACAGTGGATGGTGTTCTGTATGATGCTAATGAAAAGTTTTTGAACACAATGGGATATACGCTTAGAGAGTTGAAAGGACGAAATGTACTTGATATGTTGAATGAGGCTGAACGCAAGGAACTTGTTCAAATTATAGAAACGGTAAAACAAGGGAATTTCTATGAAACAATTGTTCGTAGATACACAAAGCACGAAAAAGAAAAATGGTTAATTGCTACTTATACGCCTGTATTGAATGAAGAAGGAATAACTACAAATATTTTGTTTTTTGCAACTGATATTACTCGAATTATACGAAAAGAACAAACACTTTTTACTCAAATATCTGAACTTAAAGGAGAAATTCACGATCTGCTTAAGGAAAAATATCAAATAGAAACCGAATTAAATGAACAAAGTAATAGAATTGATGAGTTAATAGCAAAACATAAGATACGTGAAAATAATTTAGTTCAAAAAATGAACGAGCAGAAGATAGCGGCTGATGAAAAAATAGAATCTTACGAGCAAATGATTACTGAAATTATTGCTGAATGGGAAACTCATATTTTTAATGCTGAAAAAATTATTTTAAATAAATAAAAGAACAGCTAATTACCATTTTTACAAATATCGCATCGCAACAAACTGTTTAACAAATATTTACAACTATCCGTTTTTAACCGTTAAAAACGGATAAACTTAAACCTCCCCACCCTAATCGATTTTGGAAATAACAACATAATCGAGTATCTTTACGATGCAGCAGGCATTAAACTGCAACAAAAAATCTTTAAAAACTGCAACTTGCAAAAACAAACCGACTACATAGGAAATTACATATATGAGGACAACAAACTATCCTTTATCCTTACCGACAAAGGACGCATAGTGCCCGATAGCAGCGGTTTTGCTTACGAGTATTTTATAAAAGACCATTTGGGAAATACACGAATAAATGTACAAGATTCTGCCGGTACAGGTATTGCCGCAATACAACAAGAAAGCCATTACTATCCTTTTGGCTTGCAAATAAATGCTTTAAGCTATACCAACCCACTGCAAAGAGTGGCTAACAAGTATTTGTATAACGGCAAAGAACTACAAGAAGACTTTGGCTTAGGATGGTACGATTACGGCAAAAGGTTTTATGATGCGGAAGTGGGGAGGTGGTACGTTCCGGACTTACTAAACGAAATACATTATAATACTACACCTTATCATTACGTATTTAACAATCCTATTGTAAACTTAGACCCTTTGGGATTAGACTCTGTTGATGCAAACGGAATGCATCATATTGAAGAAGTAACAGTTAAAGCTACCCGAATAACTAAAAAAAGAAATATTTTTCATGATACGAACCCTTTAATAAGAGTTCTATGGTCAGATCCGGGCGCAATTAACCGGGGTAGAAAAATAAGTTGGGGACGACCATTATCGTATGAACAAGAATTAAGACACGAACAATGGATGTCAGGAATCAACACCATGACTTTAAGTATGTCTGCTGCAATGACAGCACCACTTATGGATTTACTAATCGCCGGTCAGGCAGGTTCTGTTGCATGGAATACAACTTATTCGGCAATATTGCGCATTGCAAACAAACTAAACCCAATAATTTCATTTAAGGGTGCAGGTGGAAGAATTTTAGGCGATATATTAAATCAAAGTGCTAATCAATTACTAAATAATGGAAATATATCCTATCGCAAGTTTAATTTAACAAGTATTTTAACACAATTTACAGCAGCACCAATTCAGGGCTTTGCATCTGAAATGTTTCATTATAGTTTGA
>JALWNR010000881.1 GCA_027083715.1 Bacteroidales bacterium | reverse complement strand
CCTTCGGCTCATGAGGCTAAAGGTTGGGTGTTGCTTGAAATTCTCTTCACGCATCTACTTCGTTACGAATTCCTTGAAATATAAAGATATGTCGGCGGAATTCGGTGCCTTGTATCTGCATAAAGAGAATTTCATGAATTATTGCGGTTAATTAATAGTTTTCAATTATCCAATACTTCTATCAAGTCCATTCTAAATTATTTTTCACTTCTAAATAATACAAGTAATTAAAAATAAGATAGATATATAAAATAATTAAATAAAGCACATATTATTAGTATTTTAAAAGCCCCAAAAATATTATTTTAGCTAAAATTCTTTTAATATGATAAAAAAGCTGATTTTCTTAACTTTTTTGATTGGTTTATCAATTCCGCAAACAAATGCACAACCTGTAATGAAATTCAGCGGATTTGAACCTTATTTACATCTGCAAAACGATACCGTTTATGTAATTAATTTCTGGGCTACATGGTGCCGTCCTTGTGTAAAAGAACTACCTTATTTTGAGCAGATTAACAAAAACTATAAATCTGAAAAACTTAAAGTAATTCTGGTCAGTCTTGATTTTGCTGAAGATTTAGAAACAAAGCTAAAGCCCTTTATTCAAAGAAAAAATCTGCAATCAAAAATAATAATTATGGACGATCCGGATGCAAACAGCTGGATTGATAAAGTAGATAAAAACTGGTCAGGAGCAATTCCGGCTACACTCATTTATAAAGGAAACAAAAAAACTTTTCATGAAGGCTCATTAAACTATGAGCAGATTGAAGATTTAATCAATAAAGTAAAATAATCTTAAACAATTAAAGATAACAGTTATGAAAAAAATCGTATTATTAATCAGCATGTTTGTGTTTGCGGGCAGCATGGCTTACGCGCAAGGCTATAAAATAGGGGATAAGGCAATAAATTTTAAATTAAAAAATGTAAACGGAAAAATGGTTTCAACCGGAGATTATACTGATACCAAAGGTTTTATTATTATTTTCACTTGCAATACTTGTCCGTATTCCATAAAATATGAAGACAGGATAATTGCCTTAGATAAAAAGTATAAAACAAAAGGTTTTCCTGTAATAGCTATTAATCCTAATGACCCCGAAGTTCAACCGGATGATACTTTTGATAAAATGGTGAAAAAAGCACAAGAAAAGAATTTCACTTTTCCTTATCTCTATGATCCGGACAGAAAAATTTCGGCAGTTTACGGTGCAACAAAAACTCCCCATGTATATTTGTTGAGTAAAAATGGAAATGAGCTGACAGTTGAATATATTGGTGCTATTGACGATAACTATAAAAATGCAGAGCAAGTGCAAAAAAAATATCTTGAAGATGCAATTGATGCACTTTTAGCAGGGAAAAAACCTACTGTTAGCTATACAAAAGCCATAGGTTGTACAGTGAAGAAAAAATCATAATAGATGTTATATTAATATGAATTAAGAGTTGATTCACGTAAGCGTAGCTGTGATTTAAATTAGAGGATGTTTATGAATAGTTTGATTTTAGTTATGAATGGGCTTAAATTTAGGTGTATGTTTGACTTACTCTAAAAGATACTATTTTCGTGCACCGAATATTTACAATTTAAAACCTCCGGCTTATACCGATTGGTTATTTGAATAAAGAATAAATCCTTTGACAAATAATCCATTGGCATAATACTTTTTCCTTTAAAATATTTAAGGGTATTAAAAGTCGGAACTAATGAATAGCCCGATACTTTAGCATCGGATATAAAATATCCAAATAAATCGGCTTTAGCCTAATTCTTGCATTTACAATTAAAAATTTTATGACATTTTAATATCTACAAAAAAATAATTTCGGGAAAGTCATTAAAATAAACAATTTCGGTTCATATATCAATAATAATTTATTGCCTGATTGTTTTACAATTGACTTTACTGAGCCCTAAATAAAGGAACGAAATATGAAAAACGTACAAAATTGGCCGGTTTTAAATTATGTAGAAATGCAAGATACCATTGAAACACTTCATCAGTGGATTCAAATTGTTGGAAAAATACGTCTAAAAACTATGCCATGGCAAAACCATTCCTGGCATACAACACTTTACATCACACCAAGTGGATATTCAACCCATGGAATTCCATATCAGGGACAAAGCTTCCAAATAGATTTTAATTTTAAAAAGCATAAGCTTCTTATACGGTGCTCAGACCGCAAAACAACTGCTATAGACTTAAAACCAAGAACAGTTGCTAACTTTTATAAAGAACTTTTTGAAAAATTAACTGATCTTGGAATAAAAGTAAAGATTCATCCCAAACCAAATGAAATGGATATTGCAATTCCTTTTTCTGAAAATACAGTTAATAAATCATACGATCCGAATGTAGCAAATACACTTTGGCTGGCTATGTTAAAAGCCAATACCGTTTTTAATAAATTTAGAAGTGATTTTATAGGTAAGGTTAGTCCTGTCCATCTTTTTTGGGGTGCATTTGATCTGGCTGTTACCCGATTTTCCGGAAATCCGGCTCCACTCCATCAGGGCAGTATGCCTAATATGCCTCAAGGAGTGATGCAAGAAGCATACTCACAAGAAGTAAGCAGTGCCGGTTTTTGGCCAGGATCAAAAGAATCGCCTATTCCAGTTTTTTATTCCTATGCGTACCCAAGTAATACAAGTTTTGGGAAACAAAATATTTCACCCAAAGAGGCTTTCTATAGCCCTGAAATGGATGAGTTTTTCTTAAAATATGAAGATGTACAAAACTCAATAAATCCGGAAAAGACCTTACTTCACTTTTTACAAACAACCTACGAAGCAGCAACTAAATCTCTTAAATGGGATCGAAATAAATTGGAAAAAATATAAATATGATATGCTAATAAAGTAATATAAATTATTTAAAATATGGGAGTTAAATTAATGCTAAATTTGTAAATCAATAGTTCGTTAAATTTTTATAAGACATTAAAATTCAAGTGTTTACAAAACAATAAAAACAAACCTTAGTGTGCTTATTTTCAATAAATTAATTTGCTTTTCACTCTTCACCCTTCATTTTTTAACGAAGTATTGTAAATACAACTCAACGAATAACTCTTTCAACAAACAAAGGCTGTTCCCATTTAATCCAAATAAATAAACTATCAGAATTTCATTATTTTTACTATTTTTGCAGCACTTAATAAAGAAATAATAAAATATCAAATAATATGTTTGAAAATTTATCCGATAGACTGGAACGGTCATTTAAGATATTAAAAGGACAAGGAAGAATTACTGAAGTAAACGTTGCGGAAACACTTAAAGATGTTCGCCGTGCCCTACTTGATGCTGACGTAAACTTTAAAATTGCCAAAGACTTTACCAATAAAGTTAAAGAAAAAGCATTAGGAGCCAATGTGCTTACTGCCATCAAACCCAATGAGTTGATGGTAAAAATTGTACATGACGAGCTGGCTGCTTTAATGGGAGGTGAAGCTGTAGACATAAATATCAAACCAAATCCTGCTATTATATTGATTGCCGGATTGCAAGGTTCGGGTAAAACAACTTTCTCCGGAAAGTTGGCTAATCTACTGAAAACAAAACACGGAAAATCTCCATTATTGGTTGCCGGCGATGTTTATCGTCCCGCAGCTATTGAGCAATTAAAAGTTCTGGGTGAACAAATAGGGGTACCTGTTTATACCGAAGAAGGAAGTAACAACCCGGTAGCAATTGCCAAGGCAGCTATCAAACATGCAAAAATGCAAGGTAACAGTGCCGTGATTATCGATACCGCGGGTCGTCTGGCTGTGGATGAAGAGATGATGAAAGAAATTGCTCAAATAAAAAAAGCAGTTTCTCCACACGAAATTTTATTTGTGGTGGATGCCATGACCGGACAAGATGCAGTTAATACCGCTAAAGAATTTAACGAGCGGCTGGATTTTGATGGTGTGGTGCTTACTAAATTAGACGGTGATACACGTGGTGGTGCTGCCTTATCCATACGCACGGTAGTAAACAAACCGATTAAATTTGTGGGTACAGGCGAAAAAATGGAAGCACTGGATGTTTTCCATCCAGACCGTATGGCTGACCGTATTCTGGGCATGGGAGATATTGTAACTCTTGTTGAAAAAGCACAAGAACAGTTTGACCAGGAAGAAGCCCGAAAATTACAAAAGAAAATTGCCAAAAATCAGTTTAATTTTAATGATTTTATGTCCCAGATTCAGCAAATTAAGAAAATGGGTAATTTGAAGGATTTGGCAAGTATGATACCCGGTGTAGGCAAAGCTATTAAAAATTTAGATATTGATGATGATGCTTTTAAAGAAATTGAAGCCATTATTCAATCAATGACACCCGAAGAACGTGAAAACCCAAAACTTTTAAACGGAAGCCGCAGAAAGCGTATTGCTAACGGAAGTGGAAGAAACATTCAGGAGGTAAATCGCTTAATCAAACAATTTGATGAAACACGAAAAATGATGAAAATGATGAGCGGCGGTAAAAACTTATCACGTATGATGGGCGGAATGCCATTTGGAAAACGTTAGACCGAATAGTATAATTGAGCACAATCTAATAGTTTAGCAATAATTTGAATATAGTTTGTTGCTTATTGAATATTGTATGTTGATTATTGTTTGTTGAGTGTTTAATAGTTTAACTTGTGAGTTGAATGTTGATTATTGTTTATTGAGTATTTAACAGTTTAACTTGTGAGTTGAATGTTGATTATTGTTTATTGAGTGTTTAACAATTTAACTTGTGAGTTGAATGTTGATTATTGAGTGTTTAATAGTTTAACTTATGAGTTGAATGTTGATTATTGTTTATTGAGTGTTTAACAGTTTAACTTATGAGTTGAATGTTGATTATTGTTTATTGAGTATTTAACAGTTTAACTTGTGAGTTAATGTTGATTATTGTTTATTGAGTATTTCTAAGAAGTCTAATAGTTTAGAAGATAAATTATAGTAATTTTCTAACAACCAATTTCTAATCTCCAATTATCTAATTAATTATGCAAATCATTGACGGTAAAAAAATCTCTGCAGAAATAAAAGAGGAAATTGCCCGTGAAGTTGAAGAAATTAAAAAATCAGGCAAAAAAGTTCCACATCTGGCTGCAGTTTTAGTTGGGCATGACGGCGGAAGCGAAACCTATGTAGCTCATAAAGTAAAAGCCTGTGAACAAGTAGGTTTTAAATCAACACTTATCCGTTTTGAAGACAATATTACAGAAAAAGAATTATTGGCGAAGGTCGAAGAATTGAATAATGACAATGATATAGATGGTTTTATTGTACAATTACCTTTACCAAAACACATTAGCGAGGAAAAAGTAATTGAAGCTGTTCATCCGAAAAAGGATGTGGACGGGTTTCATCCTATTAATGTAGGACGTATGTCGGTGGGTATGCCTTCCTTTGTTTCGGCTACTCCTGCAGGAATTATTGAACTGCTGAAACGCTATAATATTAAAACCTCAGGTAAACATTGTGTGGTTTTGGGGCGTAGTAATATTGTGGGTCGTCCGGTGAGTATTTTACTTTCGCAAAAAGCTGATTTTGGAAATGCCACAGTTACCGTTTGTCATAGCCGTACACCTAATTTAAAAGAAATTGCCCTTCAAGCGGATATTCTTATTGCAGCTCTGGGCGTTCCGGAATTTGTTACTGCTGATATGGTTAAAGAAGGAGCTGTAGTTATTGATGTAGGAACTACTCGCGTAAAATCAGACAAAACAAAATCAGGCTGGAAACTCAAAGGTGATGTAAAATTTGATGAAGTAGCCGAAAAATGCAGCTATATAACTCCGGTGCCCGGTGGGGTAGGACCCATGACCATTGTTTCATTACTAAAAAATACATTGCTGGCAGCGAAGGGAGATATTTATTAATTAGTATGGTACTACTGTAAATTTAGTGGAACTATAATTAATTTCTATAAATAATATTCAATCTTGTCTATTTAAGTGGATTTCTTAATATTTTGTCCACAGATTACACAAATTAACACAAATATTTGCTGCAAAGCAGCAACATCAATAGCCCTGTCCTAAAGACAGGGGCTAAATGATATACCCATAAAAGCGATGCAAGTAATATCAATTCAAAAAGAACAAAACATACATGCATCGCAAAAAATTCAGTATTTTTATATTTTTGAATATCGCTAATACAAAATTAATTACTAAATTTGGGTTAAAGCCCTTGGTAATATCGGTTTATAACCGTAGGTTAGAGACTACGCCTATTCATGAATTTAAATATCATCCCCACTAAAATGGAAGTAGAACCATTAGTATGTTGGCTAAACTTGTCTGACTACTGGCGGATTAGTTTAATTGGGAATTTGAAAATAGTTTGTTACCTATTGATTGTTTAATAAATTAGTCATTGGATACAGGAAAACGATTGCTGAAGACTGTGGACTGGTGACTGAGTACTTTTTAAGCATGAAATAAATTTACCAATAAACCACTAAACAAATATACTTAATTACTGATGTTCGGGTCTTAATAAATCATTCACTACCTTCACCGGATTGAATGTTTCAATAGGAACTTCCACAAATATAGTATTCCAATCAGACATAGCTCCATTCCATAAACCCGGTAACTCTAAAGCTTTCAGTGCTTTTCCGTTTTTTGATTTTTCCGAGATAAATCCTGTATTTTCATCTATATATTTCGTCAAATCAAATTTATTTCCTTTATAGTCTTTTACACAACAAACCAAATCAACAGGATTGAAATGAGTAGCCTGATTCACAATTTTCTGTATTTTAGAATTGTTTAAATCAATTTGCGAGCTTTCAACAATTTGTAAAGATATTGATCCGTCATTATTTTTTGCCCAAAATGGACCTCCTCCGGGTTCTCCTTCATTTTTTACCATGCCACATACCCGTAAAGGACGATTTAGCTTGTTGTATAAATAATCAATTTTTTCTTGTACAGATAATTGATGATAGTTATCTCCCGGAATAAAGCATAATTCATTTCTCAAGAAATTTTCAACCTCTACAACAAGCTGATTATCAGTATTTTTATTTTCAATTCTTTGAAGATAATTAATAATTTTTTCTTTGAAATTAATAAGTACGCCCGCCAATGCTTTTTTATGCTTGGTTGTTTCTTCCTTTAAGCGATCAGGTACTACATTATCAATATTTTTAATAAAAATAAGGTCTGCCTTCAGTTCATTCATATTTTCTATCAGTGCACCGTGTCCTCCGGGACGAAAAACAAGGCTACCATCTTCGTTTCTAAATACTTGATTGTTCAAATCTACGGCAATTGTATCTGTTTGTGGTTTTTGTAGTGAAAAACTCACAAAATAGTTGACTGCAAAATGTGCTTCAAAATGTTTTTTAAGAAATTCAACATGTTGTTTAAAATCATTCATATGTTCCGGTGAGACAGTAAAATGGATATATATTTCACTGGTTCCTGATGCATATAATGTGCCTTCCACCAAGTGTTCACGTGTTGGTGTACCCATTCCGTTATCATATTTATGAAATTTCAATAAACCTTTAGGTTTATTTCCATAGTTTAAGCCCTCCGGCAAAAGCAATGCTTTTAAAATATCGTGTAAATTTCTGTCTTTTATTAATTGCTTGATATTTTTACCTTTCAAAATATCGGTATTTGCAAGATCATCATAAAACGCAAATTTTTCAATATTTTTAAAAAAATTTGCTGCTGCCGAAAAACTGGAATCACTCATTAATTTTTTAAATTTTCCAGAACCTTCTTCTACCTCAAGCAATTCAAAAAGCACTTTAAACATGCGTGAAGCTGCTCCTGATGCCGGAACAAATTTTATAATTTTAAGCTTTCGACTTTCAAAATTATATTTACGAATATTTTGTACAATTTCATTTTCGCTTAAACGGATAATTCCACGTCCTATGGTTGCAGCATCAGTAATTTTTAAATATGGAAAACCTTTTTTAAAACGTTCAATTTGTGCTTCTGCTTGTTTGATGCTTATATTTTTTTCTTTAAGTTGTTTAATATCTTGTTCTGTCCAGTTCATAAAAATTTAATCTATTTTTGATTTGTAACCGATAAAGGTAAAAAATACGCTTATTCTTTCCAAAAATGTCTTTGGTAAATTTTACGAATACATAAGCTAAATTAAAAAGACACATCCCATTGTAAGCGAAAACGAAAATTATCTTCATTATCAACAAAGTCTTGATTTTCAATGTATGAAAAATCGAAAGTGAGTTTATTAGAGTGTCCGTTAAAAAAATAGTTTAAACCTATACTGTATTCATTAATAGGGAGCTCATAAAATGTTTTGTTGTTGACCCTTGCATAACGACCGCTTAATTCGATTTGGCTGGGTATAAATTTAAATAATTCACTCAGAAAATACCCTGCCATCGCATATCCACCGTATAGTTGAGATTTCAAAAGCAATACTTTGTCATCAATATTTTTTATATGCGTTTCGCTTGCAAATGAAAAGCCTTTATATTTAAACATTAGTTCCACATTAAACT
>JALWNR010000880.1 GCA_027083715.1 Bacteroidales bacterium | reverse complement strand
ATTATATCAGGTTAATATATCGGTCTTAAACTCTCTCACAAGTTATGATTTAGAACAATATTCATACTGCAAGCTAACAAACTTTGTTGGGAACAGAATCAAGGTGTTATCACCTTAATAAAACCGAACTATTTACTTAAAAAATAATATACTAAAGCGGGATGCCAAGCAATTTTTAAATAAATATCGGGCTAAATTAAGTTAAATACATGGAAATTGAAAAATTATTTTTCTCTTCGGTTTATTTCATCACGAATTTTAGATGCAAGCTCATATTTTTCCTGATTAACGGCATCATTAAGCATCTTTTTTAGTTCAGCAATTGTTTTCCTGCTTAGGGCATTCTCAAAATCATCTTCTTCCGGTGTGTAGTTGTGCGTGCTGTAATCTTCTTTTTTTTCTTCTTCTTGTGTAGAAATTCCTGCTATTTTTAAAACCTCTTCATTAACATAAATGGGACATTTAAATCTGACGGCAAGTGCAACAGCATCGGAGGTTCTGGAATC
The DNA here is from genome assembly GCA_027083715.1 of Bacteroidales bacterium. Taxonomy (GTDB): domain Bacteria; phylum Bacteroidota; class Bacteroidia; order Bacteroidales; family NBLH01; genus NBLH01. The sequence continues at coordinate 1,380 of JALWNR010000880.1, read as the reverse complement.
AATTTTTATACGGTTTGCAAAATTTTCGCAAACTAATTCAGCATAAAATATACCTTCTTCTAATTTAGTAATTACTACTTCTTGAAGTGTTATATTAAAAGCTGACGCAAAATTAATGAATAAATCGTGAGTTAAAGGACGCGGAGCTTGCATCCGTTCTTGTCCGATGGCAATTGCTTGAGCTTCTGCAGCACCAATAACAATGGGAAGTTTCCTGTTGCCATTTTCTTCAATCAAAACCAAAACATAAGCACCATGTTGTGTTTGGCTGTAAACAAGGCTCTCTATTTCAAGTCTTATTTTTTTCATTAATACAAAATAATGATAGTTGTTGCTTTGGTTTAAACTAATTGTAAATACAAAAGTAATAAAATACTTTGTATTTTGATTAATCTGTTTAATTAGTTATTAAAAAAGTAATGAACAACTAAGCTGTTTTTAATTTACCGGATTTTCTATAAAGCACTGCCTAATACAAAGTATTCATTGAAAGTAAATAAAATAGGCAAAGACATACCCCTGTAAATTAAAAGTTTGATTTCTTTTGTAGTTGAAATAAAATTTTCTACTTTTGCAGACCAAAATGAATTCAAGGGTTTAAAAGCGATAATTTGTTTAAAATCAGATAAATTACCACCCTGAACTAAATATTTTAAATTATGTATGCAATAGTAGAAATAGCAGGACAGCAGTTTAAGGTTGAAAAAGACCAGAAAATTTTTGTTCATCGTTTGGAGCAAAAAGCAGGAGAGTCAGTAGAATTTGAAAACGTATTACTGATTGACAATGATGGAGATGTAAAAGTTGGAGCACCTAATGTTGAGGGGGCAAAAATTGTAGCAAAAGTTCTTCGTGATGATGTACGTGGTGATAAAGTTCGCGTTTTTAAAAAGAAACGTAGAAAAGGTTATCAAAAAGAAACAGGGCATCGTCAAGATTTTTCTCAAATTGAAATTCAAGAAATTTCATTGTAGTTACTTATTAATTTAGTTTAGAATCGAATAAAATTTTAAGATATGGCACATAAGAAAGGAGCCGGTAGTTCAAGAAACGGTAGAGAATCCGAAAGTAAAAGACTGGGAGTAAAAATATATGGCGGGCAATTTGCCAAAGCAGGCAATATTTTAGTACGTCAAAGAGGAACAAAACATCATCCCGGTGATAATGTGGGTATGGGAAAAGACCATACATTGTTTGCTTTAATCACAGGCGAGGTGATTTTTAAGAAAACCAGAAACAATAAATCTGTGGTTTCTGTAAAACCAATTGAAGAGAATAAATAAATTTATTTAAAAATATTTTTAAAATCTCCCTTAATTATCACTTTTAGTGATAATTTTGTGGAGATTTTTTTTATTTAAAATTTATAATCATATAAGT
>JALWNR010000879.1 GCA_027083715.1 Bacteroidales bacterium | reverse complement strand
ATTTACCTGAACTGGCTGTGGACATCTGAATTTTAATACCTGTTTTCTTTTCAAAAGCCAGATTAATATCTTCCAAAGCATAGCTTAAATTTGCGGCGGCGGCAACAGTTACCGTATTATGTGTTTTCTTACTGTTTTTTGAACATGCTGATACAATAAAAAGAATTAGTATTATTGGAAAAAAAGTTCTAATCATCTTGCAATATTATTAATTTTCCACAAAAATACGTATAAAGTAGTATATAACAGTTAAATTTTGCCAAAGGTTTAAATACTTTATCAGAGAGTTGAAATTTTCTAAAACACCCTGTATATAACACATTCAATACTATTTAAAAAAGTAAATTTTTAACTGATAAATCATGAAAAATTAAATTCAAATTTGGAATAATGCAGAAAATCAATTAATTTGTCGCAATTATTAACAACCTAAAATGCTTTAATTATGCGAAAAACAATGAAAAATTTATTTATTAGTAGTTTAATGATGTTTGTATTCCTTATGATGAGTACTGTTTCATTTAGTCAAATTGAAGGAAAATGGAAAACAATTGATGACGAAACCGGAGAAGAAAAGTCAATTGTAGAAATATGGAAAGCGCAAGACGGTTTGTATTACGGAAAAATTATTAAACTTTTTGATAAAACGAAACAAAATGATGTTTGTGATGAATGCGATGAAGACGACCCACGTTATAACAAACCAATTATAGGAATGGTAATTATCCGAAAAATGGAAAAAGTTGAAGATAACGAATGGGACGAAGGAGATATTTTGGATCCTGCAAACGGAAAAGTGTATGATTGCAAAATGTGGCGTGATGGTAAAAACTTACAAGTTCGTGGATACATTGGCTGGTCATTGATTGGCAGATCGCAAACCTGGAAGCCGGCAAATTAAAAGATATTTTAAATACCTGAGTTTGATTCAGAAAGTTGACGAACAGATTAATTATTTTAGTCTTACAACTTTTTCTATTTTTAACTGACCTAAAAACATAAAACCTGACAGCATGCTAAAATCTGTCAGGTTTTTTTACTATTTTTTTGCATATTCCTGTACTTCTTTAAATACTCTTAAAAAATTCCCACCCCATATTTTTTCTATATCTTTTTTTGAATATCCACGCTTTACCAGTTCATAAGTTAGGTTTTCTGCTTGGCTAATATCAAAAAAACCTTTTATACCTCCGCCTCCGTCAAAATCAGTACCAATACCAACATAGTCAATTCCTATTAGGTTTACAATGTGATCAATATGATCAAGTGCATCACTTATTGTTGCCTGAATTTCGGGAAAATCCTGCTGTAATTTAGTCCATTCATTAGATAAATTTTTCTTTTCTTCGGTACTTAAATTTACAAAATTATTGTAACGCTCTTTCAGTGCTTTTACTGCAGCTTTTCGCTCAGGACTTTCTTCTTGTTCTTTTATATATCTGTTATAAATACATAATTGAATAACACCTCTATTATTTGCAAGGGTTTTTAACATTTCATCATCCAAATTTCTCGGATGATTACAAATTGCTCTCGCTGATGAATGAGACGCAATAACCGGAGTTTTTGATATTTGTATAGCATCATAAAATGATTTATCCGAAACATGTGAAACATCAACCATAATTCCCAAACGATTCATTTCACGAATCACTTTCTCACCAAAAGCACTTACTCCATTGTGCTCAGCACCTTTATCATCGGTCGATGAGTCGCAAATATCGTTGTTTGATGAATGACATAAAGTAATGTAGCGCGCTCCCAGACTATAAAATTCCTCAATATTTTTTAAATCATCACCTATTGGATATCCATTTTCCATACCTATAAAGATTGCTCTTTTTCCGGTTTTCTCAATTCGTTTAGCATCCTCATATTTCAATGCA
>JALWNR010000878.1 GCA_027083715.1 Bacteroidales bacterium | reverse complement strand
TCTGTAAACAAAACGGAATATATGCCTATCAAAAATTACTTTGTAAAGATACTCTTATTTTGGATAAATTATTCTTCATCTACTTCTTTTATCATTAAATCATCATTATAAATGATTCCACTAATCATTTGCGGTGGGCAATACAATCCAAAATGAGCTTGAGATAGCTTGTTGTCTATGTTTTTTACATCAGCATAAGAAACTAATTCACCATTTTGCCATACCTTAACGTATCCATTGCTACCAAAATCTATGTATATTTTTAATTCAACCCACTCTTTTTGTGGAAATTTTAATGTGCTAGTTTGAAAAATATGTGTCTGGTTTCCCTGAATAGGAACGTTACCTAAATGTACAAAACCATCATAGCTTAAATTAACCAAAATTGTTCTACTCCAATTATCAGATTCGTCGTCAGTAAAAGTTGCAAAACTGAGCCAATCATCTTCTCCTCCGGTTAAATTAGGATTCATGTCCATATCTACCCATACCCAAAGGGTAATATAGCAAGGAGTTTTAAATACACCTTCTTTTGTTTTTTGAAATTGAATAGTGGGATAGGCTCTATGATTATTATTAATTGTAGGCGTTGAGGGTGCATTTGCCCCATCTATCCATGCTTTATGGGCATAATTACCACTGTGTACAAGAGAATCTGATAATTCATGAAAACTAGTTCCTAAATATCCTTGCGGAGTAATATAAAATCCGGAAAAATCATCAACGCTTTCAAATGATGTAACAAATTCCTTTTTTTTTGTTAGATTTTGGGTATCTTTATTACAAGAAAATATAAAAATTCCGAGTAATAAAATCAGTAGCTTTGTATTTTGCATAGTAAATTAAATATTTATTTAAAAATTAAATCATCGTTTTACAATTCCGTAAAAAATAATATCTATAATGCCTTCAATTTGTTTGTCGATGTCAGACGCATTTTTGTTTTGCAAAATGGTATTTTCCATTCCTCGTAATGCTGTAATAAAAGCAGTAGCTGCTAAATCAATATCATAAATTTGAAAATAGTTTTGCTCCACACCTTTTTGAAGAATATTTTTAAAAAGTAAAACTTCCTCCTTATCATAGAGTTTTTTCAGGCGCAATACAAAATCAAGGTGCATGAGGCGTTTATCTAATAAAGCGCGATTAAAATTTCCCAGCAAATCAATAATATTCATGCGCGTAACAATATATGCCTTCAGCTTATCGTGCGGATTGTCTTCCTTATTAATGGCATCAATAATGGTTTTTCGAAAAGTGCGTGCTTCTTGCAAAACTACCGATTGAAAAATCTCCTCTTTGCTGTTGAAATAATAATAAATAGCACTTTTGCGTTTTTCAATTTTTTCGGCAATATCATTCAAAGTAGCCTTCCGGTAGCCGAATGTGTCAAAAATTTTTCCGGCAATATTAATGATTTCCTGCTTTAAATTTGCTTTTTTTTCTGATACTGTATGCTTATTTCTTTTTCGCATGTTTCTGTAAATTAGATAATTAGTGATTAGGTAATGGATTATGGTTCATAATTTCTAATGCGAATTAATAGTTAAAATTTCAATGCTGTTTAGTTTAAATTAAGATATAATTATCTTAAAAACAGAGAAATAATGAATATGGCGGCAATTATTTCAGTTTTCTACGAACAAAAAATTTAGGCTAAAGCCATTTTATTTTAAGGTTTTTTCCCGATGCTTTAGCATCGGGCTGGTGAATAGCTCCTGCATAAAAGCCGGAAATTCAAATTGTTGAAATAATCTGTAAGCTGCCTTATGTCCTTTAATTTAAACTATAGTCTTCATGATTTCTAATTATCCAACAAGCAATTATCTGAATTTTATCTCGGCTCGATATCCAAATCCAATAAAGTTTTTTCGGTAGGGATGCCGTTATCATCGTAACCTTTCATTTGGTAATATTTGTCCAGCATTTTATTTAAAGGTACCGTTCGGTTTTTCGGATCGCTTTGTCTGCCTTCTTTAAGCAATCGGCGCGGCAGAGTATCGTCTTTGCGCGATATGCCTTCAAGCGTGTTCATGTACCTTTCCAGGATATGTATGCGTCTGCCTGCGTGAAACATCTGTTTTTGTGAAAGTTCAATTCCTGAAATAGCTTCGTACAAATCGCTGTAAACAGAAACATCCATTAAACCCAAAGCCAGTTCAGCTGCATTTTGCATCATAAAGCCCAGCATTTTCTTTGGGGTGGTTTTTGCTACAAAAGGCTCCAGCATATAGGCATAGGATGTAAATTGGCAAGTATGCAGTGAATTTACCGCTGCAAACATATCTTCAAAATAATCCACAAACTTAGGTTTATACTTTGTAGTATATTGATTCAGGTAATGCAGAATACCTTCCAGGCTAAACACCGGTGCCGACAGATGACAGGCTCCACGGTTAGCTACCGCATAGCTCAACCCTTGTCCCCATGCTCCTCGCGGGTCGTATGCAGACATTTCCATTCCCTTAACATGCATGGCAAATTCTTCGCCGCCATATTTTTCGGATAACCAACGACTACCGTTGGCTATTTCATCGCCAATATCTTTGCGGTAAGCAATTTTTTCAATAATTTCTGCTACATTTTCCTGCTTTCCGAACTGTAAATCTGTTTTCATCAAGCCTTTTTCGGTGGCTTCCATCACATACGAAAGCGTAGTTCCCATTGAAATGGTATCCAGCCCATATTTTCCGCATAACTCATTCCATTCTGCCAAATATTGTGTATCAAAATTCCCCAGATTGGAACCCATTAAACCTACGGTTTCATATTCGGGAAACTGTAATGTTTTTTCACCGTCAAAACTTCCTTTGTGTCCGCACAAAATAGTACAACTCTGGCATGAGCTGAATTTACTGTTGTGCTTTACACGATACATTTCGCCTGAGATTTGTAAAGCTTTCTCGTGCGAACCGTCCTGAAAGTTATTTACCGGCAGAATTCCTGATTTGTTACAGGCATTTACGTGCGATGCCGTTCCGTAATTACGGTAAGCTTCGGCAGTTGTATGATTGTTATTGATAAATTTATTGGCTTTTTTCTTTAGTTTTTTAAAGTTTTCTTCATTTTTCGGAATAATTTTGTACTGACCGCCAAAAGCAACAATGGCTTTTACATTTTTTGAGCCCAGTACGGCACCAATTCCTCCACGTCCTAAAAAGCGATGTCCTGATTTTACATTAGCATATTTTACCAGATTTTCACCTGCAACACCAATCACCATGGCTCCATCTTTACGGCTCAGCTCAAAAGTATCTTGTGTTTCATCAGTATCTTTGCCCCAAAGATGCGAAGCATCTTCAATGGTAGCACCTTTATCATCGATACGTATGTAAACAGGTTTATCGGCTTTGCCCGAAAGGAGTAAACCATCATAGCCTGCTGTTTTTAAAGCAGTTCCAAATGGTCCGCCGCAAGAGGATGTTACCATAATACCCGTCAGGGGCGATTTGGTTATGGCATCCCAGCGTCCGGTACAAGGTGCTCCGGTACCGATAAATACTCCCATCATAAAAGCAATCATATTGTCTTCGCTTAAGGGATCAATTCCGGGCTTCATCCTATCATACAATAATTTTAAACCCAGACCTTTCCCGCCAAGGTACATTTCACGGTCTTTTGGGTCTATTTTGGTAACTTTTATACTTTGTTTACTTAAATTAATTTCTAAAAGCCGATTACTGGTTCCGATTATTTTTTTCATATTTTTTTGTTTTATATTCCACAGATTTTACAAATTATCATAGATATTAAATTGCTATGCAATTTATTTTTATCTGTGTTCATCTGTGTAATCTGCGGACATAATATTTTAAAACGCCCTTTCTAAAATCTCCAAAACATCTTTTTTGCTTAATTCTTTTGGGTTGGGCAGCATGGCTCCGTCATTCAATGCAGTTGTTGCCACTTGTTCAAATTGCTCTTTTTTTAGTCCTGCATCATACAGTTTTATGGGCATTTTGCACAGTTCATTAAGTTTTTTGTTCATTTCTTTTATCGTTTCAATAAATTTACCGGCACGTTTATCAGCTTCTATTGTAGTATATGTATCAGCATCGGTTAAAAACAACAACAATTCACCATACAAATTGCCCAGCATATCCATATTAAACTCCATCACATAAGGTAATAATATTGCCATTGCATTACCATGATGAATATGTGCCACTGCACCGCAAGCATGTCCGATTGCATGAACAGCACCTACCATTGAATTGGAAAAAGCAATACCTGCCATTGTGGAAGCATTTGCCATAGCAAAACGCGCTTCTTTATTACTACCGTCTTTTACTACTTTTAATAAATTTTCACCTACCAACTTAATTGCGGCAGTAGCATAAGCATCGCTCATCGGATTTTTTTGCAGGCAGGTATATGCCTCTATGGCGTGGGTTAATGCATCCATTCCTGTGGCTGCTGTAATACGCGGAGGCAAGCCTATGGTCATGCGCGGGTCGAGTATGGCTACATCAGGAAGTAAACGTGCCGAAGTAAAAGGCATTTTCACCTGATTGGCTTCATCGTAAATTACAGCTACAAGAGTAACCTCCGAACCGGTACCTGATGTTGTTGGTATGGCAATAAACGGTTGCATTTTGCTTTTCAAACGGTCAGCACCCATAAATTTACGAATATCATCCGTGTTTTCCGAAATCAGGATGTTTACCCCTTTTGCAGTATCCATTGGAGAGCCTCCGCCCAATGCAATAATTGAATCACACTTATTTTTTCTGTACAGCTCTGCAATGCGATTTACAGTAGATAAGGATGAATCGGGAGGTGTTTCATCAAAAATAATGCCTATGGTTAATTCCGAATCATCAAAAGCATTCAGTACGGTTTTCAGTAAACCAGCATTGGTAATGCCCTTGTCGGTAATAATAATCGGACGCGAAGCATTCATTTGCTTTAATTCATAAGGGATGGTTTCTAATGCATCCTGTCCAGCATTTATTTTTACCGGATTTTGAAATTCATAGTATTTTGGTAACATAATGATATTTAGTTTAAAGTAGAAAGTTTAAAGTAAAATCGCTAATTTCCGAAAAGCATTCCTCTTGTATAGATATGCCAACGGTTAAAACGTTTTTTTATATCCATTTTGGGTGATTTTTTCAATATGTTTTTATTCAAAATTTTGGGGAACAAGTAGGCTTCAACGGTGTAAACAATACGAATAAAGCGCATGGAATCGGCAATATTACCACTCACACCAATTTTATTTTGAGCAAATACGTGGTGTGCACCCATTTGGGTCGTAATCATGCGAAAAGCGGTAGTCAAATTTTTTATTTCGACGGTTAAATCGGCTGTTTCGCCTTTTTTTAGTGAAATCATTTTTAAAACTCCGTTTTTTTTACGCATAGCGAGTTTTGGTCCAAAAGGCAAAACATTCATTGTAAAACTGAAACCTTCCTGCCAGTTTTTTATTTCTTCCTGTACACTTTTTTCAAAATGCGAAGCAGATTCTATGCCTCTGCCCAGTGCCAAAAAACCTGCTTTTACTACGCTTCGTTGGATGAGTTTGTGTCCGGGTCGGTAATTGGTTTGTATCATAGCTTAAAGATAAATTTACTTTTTGACCATTTTGTTAGTTTGTTCAAATTTATAAAATAAATTTGAGATTAGCAAGTAACAGAATAGAAGTATTGTTAAGTTCTTAACTTAAATTATCGATTAATCTATGTAAATAGTTGGAAGAAATGCAGGTTCTGAAGAAAAACAGCTTGATAAGGTTTACATATTCAATATGGCATTAGTGTAAAAAAGCACCAAAGATAGGATTATCATAAATTTGATAATATACTAATTGATTAATCAGTATTTATAATAGTTTGTATCCAAATGAAACAAACCATTATAAAGGAGAACAAAAAAAAACTGTAAGACCAATTGCTTACAGTTTTTAAAACATTATGAGCGTCTAAAGTTATACATTTCCAATTCCCATTTTCTAATTTTCAGTAAATAATCGCTTTTTACTTTTTTGCCATTGGAATTGGTGTAGTAGCACCATTTAACAATTTCTCCGTCAATGGGTTCATTCTTTAATATTTTCTTTTTTAAAGTGCTTCGATTAAAAGCTCCGATACCTTTTGCAAAAACAAAATGAGCCATAGCTAATCTTTGTGCACCTTCCAATTTAACATTCCTGTCTAAAGCTCTAAGTGCTTTGTTAAAATCGGCTCTTAATAAACTATCGGCTTGCGCTTTGGTGATTTGTGTGAAATTTTCACCCGGCAAAAGTTTATGTCCGTATCCAATGGTTTTGTACCCACCGGCACAAACATATACTTTGCCATTAGCAAAGCCCTCATGTTTTTTTATAAACTCAATGGTTTTTTCGTATTCTTCGTTCCAGTTGAAAACTTTTCTAATTTTAATACGTGAATGATCAACTGTAATAAGTTTTTTTTCCTTCTTTTCATCCGGATCTTTTTTGTCTTCACTGTTTCCTGCCGGAATAGTAATTCCTGACATGTTCAAAAGAACAACCAGTTCCGTAACTAAAATTAGGTGTAAACTTTGTTTCATATAAATAAATTTCGTTCGACATAGTTTTGCTATCTAAAAATTAATATAATTGATTGACTTTTAGATAAATATGTGTTTTTTATACATATTTTTAAGCAAAAAACGGCTGCAAAGGTAAAAAGAAATATTTACCGTACAAGAAATACATTTTATTTTACGTAAAAGGAGGTATTTATAGGATGACTATCCTACATTTACAGAGCAGTGTAGCTTTAATTTATGTAAATCAGTTCTTTATCGGCATAAACTTTAATAAGCATTTTATTAAAAATAATTAGAAAATCTCAGCTATAATTCGGGTTTCCAAACTAAATTCTCAAAGTTTTGAATTTGATTGTCAATAATTTTTATGCCTTCACTTTCAAGCATTTCTTTCATTGTGTTTTCATTAGCAAAATAATGTTTTCCGGTTAGCAATCCTTTTCGATTTACTACTCTATGTGCAGGAACAAATTCTGTTTCGTTTGAGGATTTATTCAATGCCCAACCAACCATACGCGCAGCACGGGGCGAACCAATATGCCTAGCTATAATACCATAGGTACTAACTCTTCCGTAAGGAATCTGTCTGACTAAATCATATACCTTATCAAAAAAACCTGTTTCCATAAAACTAATTTGTAAGTATGCGTTTTGCTTTTAAAAAACTACCTTTTCTATAAGCACTAAAATTTTCACGGGCAGGATCTAAGCTATTTATTTTTACCAAACCTGCTGCATGAATAAACTCTGTATCGCCGATATAAATAGTTACATGAATTACTTTTTCTTTGGTATTTTTTGTGGCTTTTTTTCCGAAAAATAATAAATCACCTTTTTGTAAATGAGAAAAATGCTCGCTTGTATCGACTTCTGTCCCTAACTTTACTTGTTGAGATGCATCCCGGGGAATACGGATACCGTTTAGTTTATACACCGTTTGTGTAAACCCGCTACAGTCAAATTGTTTGGCAGATGTTCCACCCCACATATAAGGAACTCCAAGAAATTGTTTGGCGGTATTTACAATATTTTCAGGTGTGGCTTTTCGCGAAGCTTTCCACTCATCATAATTATCAACGGATGCGTTTTTAACAAATGCTTTTCTACCATCAGGCAGCTCTACTTCATTGAAATCACCTCTTTCTGAAATCTGTTTTAATAAATTACCAATTACTATATCACTGATTTTTTGTGAATTAATATCTGCTTGTTCATAGACATGAGCATATATATCGGTAACAATAAGTTTTTTAGTGTTTTTCCATTTTTTTATTTCATTTTCAGATAATTGTATCAGCGCAGGAGCATACATCCAGCCATAATAGCCATCAGAAGTTTGCACCAAATACCAACTACCTGATTTCATAAACAAATTTAAGTTATCACCCATTAATGCTTGACTAATTAACTCACTTTTTATAATGGGTTGACTGCGCAAATTAGCTACTGATAGACGAACCAATGCTTTTGTTTTTTCATATAAACTGCTGTCAGGCAATATCTTAATGGAATCAATATATGGAATATTATGAACACTCATCAAAGAATCAATTGCCTGTTTTACTACCGGATAATCAGAATATCCTTTAAGAACAATTTCTCCTTTATTTTCAGTAATATTTATTTTGAAAATATGATCACGACTGTCAGGGATGTATTTATTTTTAACTGTTTGTACAATAAATTGAGCCTTTTCAGTATCTTGTTTATGGCAAGATAGCAGTATAAGAAGGGGAAGTATTAATATAACTACTTTTTTCATCATTTTTTTTATTAAGCTTAATTCTGCAAGACCGGATGCGAATATTTAACCCGCAAAATTCACCGCTTTTGTTACAGTTTCATTACAATACATTTACTGTCAATATATTAAGTGAATTTTATCACAAAACAAACGCACTCAAATTTGGGTGTCGCTTGAAATTCTCTTCACGCATCTACTTCGTTACGAATTCCTTGAAATATAAAGATATGTCGGCGGAATTCGGTGCCTCGTATCTGCAT
>JALWNR010000877.1 GCA_027083715.1 Bacteroidales bacterium | reverse complement strand
AGCCGTATGATGGGAGACTATCACGTACGGTTCTGTGAGAGGCTTAGGGTGAAAGTCCCTTTGCCTACTCGATTTTAAACCGTTGGCAATAATATAACAAAGAATAGTAATGAAGTTAAAAATACGAAACATATTAACAATATCTATTATAGTCTTGATTATGACGGGATGCTACAATACACTTCTGCCTTTTAGAATTCCTACATCAGACCCGATAGTACCTGATAATTCTATAACAAAGGATATTCCTAAATATGAAAACGGTAAAGTTTTTAAATATTATAAATTTATAAAACAGAAGCAAAAACAACTTGAATTGTCTATTCCCGAAAATGGTTATGATAGTTTATTATACAGATTTTGGTTTGTATATCCTGAAAATCTGTATCAATTTGGGGAACTTTTAGAAATTTCTTTTAAACCAAATCATACACCAACTGCAAGATATTTTAAAATGCATATTTTTTTTAATCCAACCAGAGAATATGAAGTTATTAATAACTATAAAGACAATATAATAAAAACACCAAAAAGTGGATGGAATGAATTAATTAAGAAATTGAATGAATTAAATACAAACAGATTACCTTCGATTGATTTTTTATCAGAATTTAAAGACCCTAAAAAGAAAGATGACTTATTTAACAACACAAGTTTAACTGTATTAACAGAAATATCATCACAAACTGATTATAGGTTTTATGAATATAATAATTTTGAAAAATATAAAAATATAGATGAAGTGAATAAAGAATACACTCTAATTAAATATTTAAGAGAAGAATTCTTTATGGTTAAAATCGATACAAATTGGTATAAAGAATAAAATATGTTAAAGAAATCAATCATACTAATATTTTTCTTATCTATAATAACAGGCAATGTATTTGGGCAAATAGACAGAGAAAATGCAAAATTTATGGATACTTGTAAAGTAAACATAATTCATTCTGATACTATTTACAAGACAAACTTAGATAATGACGCTTTTGTTGTTAATTGTAATTGCCAACTAAAAAAATACAGTCTTATACTTTTTGATAGATGGGGAACTATTATTTACAAATCAAATAATATAAATGAAAAAATTCCATTTAATAATTATAAGAAAGGAGCATATGTTTGGATTTTAGAAGCAAAATATCCTAATAAAAAGATAGAAAAAGAAAAAGGTGTTATTGTATTAAAAGAATAAGGATACTATTGCCAACAATAAATAAACCCAATGCACGCAAAGTGGCTCATATCAAACAGAAGTGCGGTTTTGAACACCGCAAAAATCTTGCGGATTTTTGCTCTTTTAAATGTGCAAAATTTTTGCTACTTTCATTGTATGAAATTTATTACTTACATATCGTGCACTGATGTTTATTTCAGCCGTTGTGCTTCATTCAAGAACATAAAATGAAATAACATGAATAAAACAATAATAGCAATACACGGTAGAGCTAATGAAGGTAAATCAGAAACTATTAAAAAGGTTTGTTCGTTAATACTTGACACATTTCCAACTGCAATTCCGTCTGAAACTAATATTGATTACTCAGGAGATATTTTATTAACAGTTAATGTCAATGGAGTTATTATTGGTTTTGAAAGTCAGGGAGACCCTAATAGTAGAATGATTTATGATGAGACTTTAAGAAAATTAGCAGATAAAAATTGTGACATAATAATTTGTGCAACAAGGACAGGAGGTATGACTGTTAAAAAAGTGGATAAAATTGCTAATGATTACGATTTTCATACCCTGTGGATTAGTAGTTATTGGAGCCCGTCACTTAATTTTGAAGTATTGAACAGAATAGCCGCTGAAAATATAGTAGGTATTGTAAAATCATTAATTATAGGGCAATTATAATGGAATTTGGTATTAAAGATGTTTTGTATATCGTA
>JALWNR010000876.1 GCA_027083715.1 Bacteroidales bacterium | reverse complement strand
ATAATATTTCTAATAATCGGTTTATTGTTTTTTTATGCATGTTCAACCGTTCCTGTGAGCCAGCGCAAACAACTTAAACTAATTCCAAAATCTACTATGTTTGCAACAAGTTTTCAGCAATACGGTGATTTTGTAAATACTCATAAGGTAATAACAAGCGGCTCAAATGCAGCAATGGTGAAACGCGTTGGGCAAAAAATCCAAAAAGCAGTTGAAAAATACTTTGCGGATAAAGGAATGAGTTCAGCTCTCAACGGATACAAATGGGAGTTTAATCTGGTTGATGACCCACAAGTAAATGCTTGGTGTATGCCGGGTGGAAAAGTGGTTGTTTATACCGGTATTTTACCGGTTACCAAAGATGAAGCCGGTTTAGCTGTGGTTATGGGGCATGAGATAGCGCATGCCATTGCCGATCATGGAAATGAACGCATGAGCCAACAACTTATTTTACAAATGGGTGGAGCTGCTTTATCTGAAGCAATAAAAGAAAAACCGCAACAAACCCAACAACTTTGGATGACTGCGTTTGGAGTTGGGGCACAATACGGTACAGTATTACCTTTTAGCCGAATGCAAGAAAGTGAAGCTGACCAAATGGGCTTAGTTTTTATGGCAATGGCAGGCTATAATCCAAACAAAGCCGTTGAGTTTTGGACAAGAATGTCAAAAACAGGAGGACAAAAACCACCTGAAATTATGAGTACACACCCATCGGATGAAACGCGTATTAAGCAAATTAAAGAACATTTACCCGAAGCGATGAAATATTATAAAAAATAATCGAAAAAATCAATTTAAAATTAAAAAACCCTGTTAAATATATTTAACAGGGTTTTTCGCTAATTGAATAATGGTTAGTAAAATAGGTTGCGAATTTAAATAGTCATGATGTCCTTTTCTTTCTCACTTATCATTGCATCTACCTTACTGTAATACTTGTCAATCATCTTCTGAACCTTATCTTCTGCACGCTTTTCCATATCCTCAGAAAGTCCGTCGTTCTTCATCTTTTTAAGCATTTCAAGGGCATCACGTCTTGCGTTACGTAAACTTATTTTTGCTTCTTCTCCTTCATGTTTTACTTGCTTAACCAAGGTGGATCTCCGCTCTTCGGTTAGCATGGGAATGTTTATACGAATTACTTCTCCGTTATTATCGGGATTAAAACCAAGATTAGCAGCCATTATGGCTTTTTCAATTGGGTTAATCATTGTTTTTTCCCAAGGTTGAATAACAATTGTCCTTGCATCGGAGGTGCTTACATTTGCCACCTGATTTAAGGGGGTTGGTGTGCCATAATAATCTACCAGAACGCCTTCAAGCATACTTGGATTTGCTTTTCCGGCTCTTACTTTTACAAGTGCTTTTTCAAGGTGTACTAAAGCACTTTGCATATGCTCCTCTGCATCTTCAAGAATTAAATTTACTTCTTCGTCCATGGTAAACTAATTAGGTCAATAATTAAATTTGGCATAGCAAAAATAGGAAAAAAAAAGAAAAAACAAAACTTTTCAAATTTTTAACTATTTTTGTTGCATAAAAATAGAGCAAATTTTTCTAATTATTAAAAATATTAATCTTTAAATATGGCAACTACAGCTGATTTTAGAAATGGACTGTGTATTGAATACAATAATGATTTATACACCATTGTACAATTTCAACATGTTAAACCGGGGAAAGGACCGGCATTTGTTAGAACAAAACTAAAAAATTTAAAAACAGGAAAGGTTATTGATAACACATTTAATGCCGGTGTTAAAGTGAATGTAGCGCGTATAGAGCGTCGTCCTTATCAGTTTTTATATAAAGACGATATGGGCTATAATCTTATGAATATGGAAAATTATGAACAAATTTCTTTACCCGAAGAGTTGATGACAGCCCCTCTTCTTATGAAAGACGGACAAGAATTGGATGTTATTTTTCATGCCGATACAGAAACTCCTTTATACACAGAGCTTCCTCCGTTTGTAGTTCTTGAAGTTACTTATACAGAACCCGGATTAAAAGGTGATACAGCTTCATCATCAGCTAACAAGCCTGCTACTGTTGAAACCGGCGCTGAAATCCAAGTACCTTTATTTGTAAATACCGGCGATAAAATTAAAATTGATACCCGTACAAATTCATACTCGGAAAGAGTAAAAGAATAATCTTGAACATCATATTTTAGGTGCGATTTTTGTGCATTAGTCTTATTTGCAATAGTTCGTTAATTTTTTTTTAATGTATTAATAACAGGATATAAACAAAACATACATTTGTGAAATCTAAATCTTCACTAGGGCGACTGGAATTTTGTAATTTCAAACTGGAAACATTGCTTGAGTTCACTTTGGCTATCAACCAAAATAAATCAACCGATGAATTGATGCAAATGTATGAAGAGTTGTTAACTAAAAGTTTGAATATTGGTAAAGTACTTGTTTTTGCTAAAAATCATGGTTGGAATATTATTTTGACATCGGGTACCACGAGTGGTATATATGAAGAAATTGGGGTTGAAAATGATTTAATGCAATATGAAGAAGAAGATATTATGTCTGTTCAAGTTTCGAATAATAGTAAACTTAATGAATTTGACTATCTTTTGCGTATAACACACAATCAAAAACCCATAGCTTTTGTTTTAATTGGTGATATAGAAGAAGAACAGACAGGAGTAAGCCCTGTTATTAAGCATATGCAGTTTATTCGAACACTTTCAAATATTATTATTGTTGCAATAGAAAACAAAAGACTTTTTAAAGAAAACATAAAGCGTGAACGTATCCATAAAGAAATGGAGTTGGCATCAGAAGTACAAAAAATGCTGGTTCCTGATATTTCTAAATTTAGGCATAATCAATTTATTGGTGTTCGTGGTTTTTATTTACCTCATTTTGAAATAGGAGGCGATTATTATGATGTTTTACCCCTTAACGATCATGAAATTGGTTTTTGCATTGCTGATGTATCAGGAAAAGGAATTTCAGCAGCTCTGCTGATGTCAAACTTTCAGGCAAATTTACGTGCACTTTTTGTTTCGTCAATTTACTTAACGGATATTGTAACCATACTGAACGAAAGAGTAATTGAAAGTGTTAAAGGTGAGCGGTTTATAACTCTGTTTATTGCACGATACGATTACGACACCAAAACGCTGCGCTATATTAATGCCGGTCATAATCCGCCTATTTTTTACAATAAAGAAACAAAAGAAATTACCTACCTGCAAAGTGGATGTGTGGGGATGGGAATGGTTGATAATATCGAAACCATTGAAGAAGGACAAATTGAAATTACGGCAAATTCAAAACTATTGTGCTATACAGATGGTTTAGTCGAAGTTCGGTGTGAAGACCAGGAAGTAAGTTCTACATCGGAATCCGTTGAGAAATGTGTGCGTAACAACCTCCCTATTGATGAAACCATTGAAAAAATTATTGAAAAATTAAATATCAATAAATCTAATAAATCTATTTTTGATGATATAACTATGCTGGGGCTGGATTTTTATTATTCTTGATAATTTTAATTACAACCAGGCATTAAACCCGTTTTCCAGGTTATACACGTTTGTGTAATTATGCTTTTCAGTTAAAAAATCAATTACAGCCATACTGTTGTTTCCGCTTTGGCAAACTAAAACTACGGTTTTATCTTTAGGTATTAAATCCGGTTTATCCAAAATGTCAGGAATTTGATAATTTACACTTTCGTGAATATGTGCCTGTTTAAAAAGTTCCGGTTCGCGAATATCTACAATAAACAAATCTTCTTTTGCTGCTAATTTAGCCTTTAACTCATCCGCACTTATCTGATTTATTTCAGGAAACTCATCGGTGCAAAAATTACCATATTCAGAAAGTTCCGTAATATTTGCTGTTTTCTCGTTTCGCTTAAACTCTATAACACTGTGCGAAACTCCTAAGGTATCAATCATTAGCAATTTACCATTTAAGACTTTTCCAACTCCGGTAATTATTTTAATCACTTCGCTTGCCTGATAGGCTCCGATAATTCCGGGCAAAACACCAATTACCCCAATTTGCGAACAGGAAAGCATTTCCGAACTATCAGGTTGTTCGGGGACTAAGCAGCGATAGGAGGGACCTTCTTGGTAATTAAATACCGAAACCTGCCCCTCAAACTTATAAATAGCTCCAAAAACCAAAGGTTTTCCTGTAATAACACAGGCATCATTTACCAAAAAACGGGTAGGGAAATTATCCGAGCCGTCCACAATAATGTCGTACTGAGCAAAAAGTTCCAAAGCATTGCTTTTGTCTAATTTAAAATCATGTACATTAAATTTAATATAGGGGTTTTGCTCCTGAAGTTTTTGCCCGGCAATTTTTGCTTTCGATTTGCCGATATCGGATGTCCCGAACAGTATTTGGCGCTGCAAATTGCTTTCGTCCACAAAATCAAAATCGCAAATACCTATAGTACCCACACCTGCCGCAGCAAGGTACTGTAAAACAGGACAACCCAAACCTCCTGCACCAATCACAAGCACTTTTGCATTTTTTAATTTCAACTGCCCTTCCAAGCCAATTTCGGGCATGATAATGTGGCGGTTATATCTTTTTATTTCAGATTTTGATAATTCCATGATTTAATTTTTATTCTGTACAATTTCTGCAAATATCAATACTTTTACGATTAGTTAATACTTTTTTTCTGAAATTTTGATACTTTTCATTATTCCAAACCTCTGCAAAGCTTTGTTTATTGATGTTACCCATTGCATATTTTGCATCTTTATCAAAACAGCAAGGCAATACATCGCCATCAACTGTAATCACCGGATTAGACCACAAGCGCCAACAGCGATTTTTTATTTTCTTTCTAAGCTGATATTTTCCGTCTTTCTGTTTTTTATAGCGCGAATATTTTTTATTATCGGGTATTAAGGGACTCCCGTTTTCAAAATTATAAATCTGAGCCGTTTTAAATACAATTTTGTCCACCCCCACAAATTTTGCCAATGCTTTTGCTTCATCAATCTGATACTCGTTAGGTTTTACAACCAAAAACTGAAATTTTGCATAAGGCAAAACTGATTTCAGACGTTTTTTTTCCTGAATCAGCGCTTTTGTCCCGCTTAAAACCTTTTCCAAGGAGCCGCTTCTACGGTATTGTTCATAAACTTGCTGAGTGGTGCCATCCAATGAAATAATTAATTCGTCTAAACCGCTATTTATTACTTTTCGGATATTTTCCAAACTTAAAAAATGCCCGTTGGTGGAACAATAAGTGTAAATATTCTTTTCATTTGCTTTTTTAATCATTTCAAAAAGATTTTTACTTAAAAAAGGCTCTCCCTGAAAATAAAAAATCATACTGATTAAATGATGCGAAAGTTCATCTGTGATTTTATGAAATAAAATCATCTCCATAGCTCCTTTTGAGCGACTAAGCCCATTAGTACCTGTGGGGCACTCTGCACATTGCAAATTGCATAAATTGGTGGGTTCAACAGCTACAAGTACCGGTTTTCCCCAAACAACAGGCTTTCTTAACATTATCGAAATGTAATAACTTATGCGCAATAACAGATAATTGGCAACTTTCTTGAAACTGAGCTTTCTTAAAAAATAAAACAAAGACATACAGGCTGTATAAATCGTTTTTAATAATACGAATTAAGCATTAAATAATGAAACAGACAAACGTGCTTGTTCCTAATTTTTAAAATGCAGCACAACTTTGCAAACTGTGAATTGGAAACTTTATAAAGTTTGTAGTTTGGAAAACTGTGCTATGAAAACGGACAAATAAAAACTTGCATTAAAGTGGTATCGTAATGATAAAATCTTTAATTTTGTGCTTATTAATCTAAAACCAAGGTGAAATATAAATTTATATTCTTTTTTCTGATACTGTTATTGTTTGTGTCGCAGATTTCCGCACAATTATATCCTGCATCCTTTTATCGCGATACACAACTAGACACTAGTTGGGACAATTCCATCGGTTTCCGAATTGAAAATTCCAATTTTTTTAAAAACGATGAATATTTTAACAAAATTATTGAAGGCTATACATTGATTGGCTGGTTTGTAAACCCTAAATTTGTCTATTATCCTGAAAAAAATACACGTATAGAAGTAGGTGGGCATTTCCTGATGTACGATGGTACGGATAATTTTACCACTGTATTGCCCACACTGAGTGTACAGCATAAAATCAGTAAATCGGTAGATGTGGTACTCGGAACATTGTACGGAAGCACCAATCATCACGTGATTGAGCCGGTTTTCAGATACGAATATTTTTTTACCGATAATGTGGAAAACGGTTTGCAATTTTTGATTAATACAAAGCACTACAAAGGAGACATCTGGATAAACTGGCAAAACTTTATTTTTAAAGGCGATGACGATCAGGAAGTTTTCACGCTGGGCTTATCAAATAAATTTTTACTGACCAATCCCGGAAGTAACCACCAATTAAGCATTCCTTTGCAGATATTATTCGTGCATCACGGAGGGCAAATCAACGAAACCGATAAAAAATTACAAACAATAAATAATGATGCAATCGGGCTATCCTACACTTATAAGTTTAATGGTGGATTTTTCGATGAAATCGGTGCAGAACAATATTATGTTCTATTCAACGATTTTTCGGGCAGCGATTATCAAACACCTTACCTGATGGGTTACGGCATCTATTCCGTACTTTTTGCTAAAGCAAAAGGTTTTATTCTTAACGGAACATGGTGGTACAGCGACCACTACATCTCTCAGCGGGGACATCCCATATTTCAATCAAAATCAACCAGGTACACTAATTATTACGAACAATACCGTGCGTTTGTTACCGGACGCTTAATGTACGAAAACGAGGTAATCAAAGGATTAAATGTTGGTGCAGGATTGGAGCTTTACGGTAATTTATACGATTACACCGTAGAGTATTGGTATATGTTTTATATAAATTTCAATCGTGATTTTTTTATCAAATCATTTAAAAAGAATTAAACATGTTTAAAAAGGATTTGAGTCTTATATTATTCCTATTATCAGTAATCTTACTATCAAATGCCTGTACCAAGGATGTTGAAGTTCCTACTCCGGATCCGGCAGACAGAATATCCGGCAGAACAGTTCGTTATACGGTTTTGGTAGTATCAGCGGCAAATACTACTTTTAAATCAGCTCAGGCTACTCAAGGAATTGACAGTGCCATAGTTTCGCTGGTGATGAACGACAGTATTTACAGCATAGCCACCGATACCAACGGACTGGCAGCATTTAACAATCTGGCGGCAGGTGTGGCTGCAGTAACCATTGATTACCCGAACCATACACGTGCAAATATGGTCGTTGATTTATCAGCTCCAAGTGATACAGGCTACGATGCCACCAATTTACGTAATGCATCAACTATGGTAGCATTGTTTCCGCTAAACGGTAATGGTACAGCTACAATTAACGGGCGACTTTTTGCTGATTTGGACTTAACAACTGCCGGATTGGAAAACGCACCTGTAGGTATTAAAGTTTCCACTTTAATTGAAAGCGACCAATTGGTAAATTATGTAAATCATACCGGAGATGGTGAAATTTTAAGCATTTCATACGAAAATGCAGCAAATAGTACCGTAAGCGATGCAAACAGCGATTATTCCATTATTGTTCCTGCTTCGGCTTCAGGTTTAAAAATAGTTATCCGAACAGATGATTTTGTGTATGACCAGATTGATGCAGGTGGTATTCCGCAACGAAAGATTTTTCATGCTGATGCAGATACAATTACTGCTATTTCAGGGGTAATGCAATTCAGAGATATTGTTTTTAACTAATTTCCATATGGAAAAATCAAAAAAACATGCAGCCCTTGTTATCCTTTTAATTTTTTTATTTTCAACTGGATATGCCGTTTTGCGCTATAATATTGCAGGAGGCGTGCTGTGGAGCCGTCTCCCGATGTATGTACTCAACAAATCAATTTCCTTATCGGGATTTATTTTACTGATTATCAGCTATTCATATGCAGATAGAAAGAATGCACTGTTTGGAAAAGAACTATTAAAACACATTGGCATAAGTGGTTTTTTACTTATTCTGCTACATGCTGTTTTAAGTTTACTTTTGTTTCGTCCTTCGGTTTATCCCAAATTTTTCGACAAAAACGAATGGCTGACTACACCAGCGGGAATTAGTATGCTGGCAGGAGTTATTGCAGTGGTTTTGATGTGGGTTTACAATATGAGTTTTACCATTCTTTACAAAGAAAAAATCACCGCACAATTAAAACAAAATATTATTAATTCAGCTATGCTGCTCAGTGGTTTTCATTTGTTTTTTATGGGCTACAAAGGATGGCTTACACCCGAAAAATGGTTTGGTAAATTGCCTCCTATTTCATTAATTGCTTTTATTTTTTTTATTCTCGGGATGGGATCGAATTTTTTCAAAGGAAAAGACAAGAATTAATAATGCCTTGAACACACAGTAAAAAAACAAATTAGATTTTTATTTTATCAATGTATAATTGTGCATACCTGAATGCATCAAGTTTTTTCCCTTTGTATTCATGCAGTTCCCGGG
>JALWNR010000875.1 GCA_027083715.1 Bacteroidales bacterium | reverse complement strand
GAATAAAGAACCGGTAAAGAATATACAAAATTCACCGGATGATTTAATAGAATTTACTGTTGAAAATGCGGCAAGTGATGAAGAGATTGGGGAAAGGATAATTGATGATATTTCAGAAAAAATCACGGAACGATTTAATAAAGCAGAAAGCAAATTGCTTGATATTAATAAAGATAATAATAGTAATTCTATTTCTTGGGAAACGATTATCGGTGTTTCATTTGGATTATTGTTAATTACCGGTTTTATTTTAATGTTGTACTATAATTCAAGTAATTGATAAATTAATATATTTGGTATATATTAATTAGCATCATCCACCAATAACCAATACAGCAACTAACTAAAACAGTTTTATGTGAATATCAGATCCATCCGGCTATATTTCAGCAAAATACCAATCAAATTACGTATTCCTTTATATATAATATTTTCAGGTATTTTTTTGTTTTTTCTTTTAAATATCATTTTCCCATTAAAAGTAAACATTAAATACTCACAAATTGTGCTTGCATCAGACAGTACAGTGATACACGCATTCCTTAGCAGTGATGAAAAATGGCGGATGAAAACCGAACTCTCGGAAATTACCCCGCTTTTACGTAAATCAATAATCTATAAAGAAGATAAATACTTTTATTATCATCCAGGAATTAATATTATAGCAATTTTCAGAGCAATTTTTAATAATATTATCCAACAAAAAAGAACATCGGGAGCATCAACCATTACCATGCAAGTTGCCCGACTACTGCAACCAAAACCACGGACCTACCGGAACAAAATAGTAGAAATGTTTCGTGCATTACAATTAGAATGGAAATTCTCAAAAGATGAAATCCTGCAAACATACCTTAATTTAGTACCTTATGGCGGAAATATCGAAGGCGTTAAAGCCGCGTCGGTATTGTATTTTGAGAAAGCACCTAATCACCTTAGTTTAGCCGAAATAACAGCACTCTCTGTAATTCCAAATCGCCCTAACTCCTTAACTATGGGAAAAGATAACGACAGTATCATTAAAATACGCAACAAATGGCTAAAACACTTTGAAAAAGCAAACTTATTCAGCAAAGAAGATATTGCCGATGCATTAAAAGAACCTCTTACAGCAAAAAGAAATTCAGCACCTAAAAAAGCACCACATTTTGCACTTCGCATAAAAAATATGTTTCCTGATAAAGCAAATATTTACACACACTTAGATATAAAAAAACAATTAAAAATCGAAGCATTAACTAAAAACTACATCAATCGTTTATATAATCAAAATGTAAAAAATGCAGCAGTTCTAATTATTGATAATGCTACAAATTCAGTAATTTGTTATATCGGCTCTGCCGACTTTTACAACAAAGATGATGCAGGACAAGTAGATGGAATAAAAGCAATTCGTTCGCCCGGAAGCACTTTAAAACCATTTCTTTATGCACTGTCTTTTGATAAAGGCATGATTACGCCTAAAATGAAAATTTCGGATGTACCGGTAAATTACAGCGGTTACGAACCACACAATTACGATGAAAAATATCATGGATACGTTAGTATTACATATGCTTTAACCAACTCGTTAAACGTAGCTGCCGTAAAAATTTTACAACAATACAAAACATGGCGTTTTGTTAATCATTTAAAAAAAATCAATTTTCGTCAAATTCAAAAAGACGAGAAAAAATTAGGACTTTCAGTTGTGCTGGGTGGCTGTGGTGTTTCACTGGAAGAACTTACAGGCATGTATCATACTTTTGCCAACAAAGGTATATACACAAACTTTAATTGGTTGATGCAAGACACCGTAAAATCAGGTTTCCCTGTAATATCTCCCGCAGCAGATTATATGCTAACGCAGATATTAACCAAAGTAACTCGCCCCGACCTGCCATTAGAATGGCAAAACAGTGCCGATTTACCCAAAGTAGCATGGAAAACAGGCACTTCCTACGGACGAAAAGATGCCTGGAGCATTGGTTACAACAAAAATTACACAATTGGTGTTTGGGTAGGCAATTTTTCTGCCGAAAGTGTTGAGAATTTAAGTGGTTCGCAAACAGCTGCCCCTCTACTTTTTGAAATTTTCAATACCATAGACTATCGTTCACAAACCCAATGGTTTTCAATGCCCAAAGATGTATCTTACCGCACAGTTTGTTCAGAAACAGGTTTAATACCCAACAGCTTTTGCACCAACTTAACCGATGATTTATACATCCCACAAGTTTCTTCCAACAAAAAATGCCAACACCTGAAAAAAGTAATGATTTCGCCCGACAGCAGCATTGCCTATTGTACATCTTGCTTGCCCCAAACCGGCTATATTACTGCATGGTATCCCAATTATCCACCCGAAATTGTAAATTATTATGAAGATAATCAAATAAAATATCTTAAACCCCCGCCACATAATCAGGAATGTAACCGTATTTTCACTGATAATCAACCAAAAATAACTTCGCCTGTAAACAATGTGGAATATTTTGTCGATAAAAACGACACCACCCAAATGTTGCTTACCTGCAATGCAGCCATCGATGTAAATAAAGTTTACTGGTACATAAACGACAAATTTTACAAATCGGGAAAAGCCACCGACAAACTTTTTTTTAAACCACCGGAAGGACGCATAAAAATTTCCTGTACCGATGATAAAGGAAGAAATACAGACATTTACATTCATGTAAAAATGATAAATTTTTAGAGCAGCCGGGCGGGCTTTCCGCTCATAATCCTCAAAGCAGGGCAGGCAAAAACATCGCCAAAAAAGTAGCTCTGTTTCACCGCTCTTTTTTGTCATGTTTTGCAATCTGCCCTGCTTTTGCGGGTTATCCGCTTCAATCCCTGCTGCACAAAAACACGCCCAAACAGTCATACTCATCATATTTGGCAAACACGCCGCATCCTTCAACAACCCGCAAGCACTAACAATACAACAATATCCTTAGAATTATGTTTAAAAACAAGTCTGATAAAACACTAAATTATTAGCTTTGTCAATAATAATATTCACTAAAAGTAATAATTATGAAAAAGATAAGATTATTTGCATTATTGTTAGCTATTCTTTTACTTGCAGGAACAACAATTTCTGCACAATATAAATTTACTGATGATATTCGTTTAAAAACCACATCAGTAAAAAATCAGTATCGCTCCGGTACCTGTTGGAGTTTTTCTGCTGTTTCATTCTTAGAAAGTGAGTTGTTACGTATGGGAAAAGGTGAATTTGACCTATCGGAAATGTGGGCGGTAAGAAACTGCTATTATGACAAAGGTATCAAAACCGTTCGTTTATTTGGTGCCTTAAATTTTGGTGGCGGTGGTGCATTTCACGATGTTACCTATGTATTAAAAAACTACGGTTTAGTTCCTGAAAATGTATATCCCGGTTTAAATTACGGAGAGGATATGCATGTACACGGCGAAATGGATGAAGTGCTTAAAGACTATATAGATGGAGTAGTTAAAAATAAGAACAAAAAACTCTCAACAGCATGGAAAGTTGGTTTTAACGGTATTTTAGATGCATATTTAGGTAAAAAACCTGAGAAATTCAGTTATAAAGACAAAGAATACACACCTAAATCATTCACAAAAGAAGTTTTAGGCTTAAATGCCGATGATTACATCGAAATAAGTTCCTTTACACATCATCCTTTTTACAAAACCTTTATGATTGAAATACCCGATAATTGGCTTTGGGGAAGTGTGTATAATTTACCTTTGGACGAAATGATGCAAGTTATTGACCATGCATTAAAAAATGGTTATACAGTAGCCTGGGCATCAGATGTCAGCGAAAAAGGATTTTCTTGGAAAAATGGTGTAGCCATTGTTCCGGCAGCTTCACCCGAAGAAATGGATAATCTTGAAAGTGCTAAATGGGACAAATCGGTTACTGCTGATGATTTGAAAAAAAACATGTACTCCTTTGAAAAACCGGTTCCCGAAAAAAAAATCACCCAAGAATTACGCCAAGAAGAATTTGACAACCTGAAAACTACTGATGATCATGGAATGCATATTGTTGGTATAGCCCATGACCAAAACGGCACAAAATATTACATTGTAAAAAATTCTTGGGGCAAGGGAGGTATAGATGGTTATTTTTATGCTTCCGAAGCATTTGTACGTTTAAAAACTACAGACATTATGATACACAAAGATGCTCTTCCAAAAGATATTAAAAAGAAATTAAAGCTTTAATAATTTATAACCGGAGCACGATTTTAGATCGTGCTCCGGTTATAAACTCTATTTCAAACAAATATCAGACAAGCTTTTTACCCAAAAATCATTATCATTCAAACTTTTTGCCATTATTAATTTTTCCCCGCCGGATTGAATAAATAGTTCACGATATTCTGCATCAATTTCAACAATGGTTTCCAAACAATCGGCAACAAATGATAAAGGCACTACTAATAAGCTTTTAGTTCCTTTTTGAGCATGTTTTAGTACCTCATCTTCTGTAAATGGATTAAGCCAACGTTTTCCAAAACGCGATTGAAAACAAACGGTATATTTTTCTTCCGGTAGTTTTAATTCTTCAACAATTAGGCGAGCATTTTCATAACACTGTGCACGATAACAAGCATGATTATCGGCACTCAATTCCATTTCACAATTAAATTCCGTACAAGATTTATTATCATGTGTTTTTTCTACATGACGTTCCGGTAAACCATGAAAACTAAATAAAATATGTTCAACATCTTCAAAATGTTCTTTTCTGATATTTTCAACCCAAGCCTTGATAAACAAAGGATTTCGATAAAACTCCGATATAATTTTTAATTCAGGGATATAATTCCAGCAGCGAATTATTTTTAAAGCCTTCTCAATAATAGTTCCGCTTGTTGAGGATGCATATTGCGGAAATAAAGGAATAATTATTAATTTTTTGAATTGTTTTGCCTCTATTTCAGATAAAATGTTATCCATTGAAGGATTTCCGTAACGCATTGCCATAAATACTTCATATTTATCCGCTAATTGTTTTTGCAGTTTATTCTTAAGTCTTTGCGTATTATATATTATGGGTGAACCTTTTTTTGTCCATACACGGCGATACATTTCAGCTGATTTCCCTGCTCGAAAAGGAACAATAATGAAATTAACCAATAATTTTCTAAACAAATACGGTAAATCAATTACACGCCCATCACCCAAAAATTCAGATAAAAAGGTGGCTACAAATTTACGCGATGGTTTATCTGGAGTACCCAAATTTATTAATATAACGGCAGTTTTAGTATTCATAGACATAAATATTCTTAAAAAAAACAGGAGGTTGAAAGTATCCGATTAAATCCTATAATACAAATAAAAACCGGTAGATATAAAAGTTACTACAGTAGCAGAACCGTAATAAAACAGAGCATATTTTAATTTGTCCTTTGATAGAGTAGATCGTACAGTAAAAATTTTTCCGATTTGTGCCAACATCAAGGCAAAAAGCATCACACTAAAATGCTCAATAGACCAAAAACGTGAACTCATTGTAGCCCTTGCTTGCTCAATTGTTACTTGTACGTTTTCATCAGGACGAATGAAAAAATAAAGAATAATACCCAAAATCAATCCAAAATATAACAAACCAATAAATGTATTCTCCAAAAAAAGATGAAATTTTGAAAATTCTGTTTCAGTAATTATTGATTTAATATAATACAAACACAAAACTATAGCAGTCAAACTAAACAAAATACTTGCCCAAATATGTATATTTATAAAAACTTTGTACATCAATACTTTTATTTAGCTATATTGTTTTGAAATTCTGTCTAACATTTATACTAAACCACTTAAATATTTTGTAAGCAAGTTATGCCGATAGACTTTTAGTTTTGTATTAAGAGCTTGCAAAGTAATACAATTACAACTTATACGAAACAGCACACTTGACTTGACACGACACTAGTAGGCACACTTACTTAATAGTTTACCTTGCTTTACCCTATCAGCCATACCAATACCCTCTTTTAAATTTCCACCTATAATTAAACCCTGATATTGCTTTTCAAGAGCTTTAACCGTTTTAAAACGCTCACCACTATCTTCACCATATTGAGGGATAGCTTGTTTATGTCTGAAAATTTTAAATAAATCAGGCTTAAAATTAGTTAATTTCATTAAATCTTTAGTTTCATTATCAACAATTTTACGAATTTCATCATCCGAATAATCATTAATATAATCTTTTCGCACACCCCCTAAAAATAAAGTGAGCAAAGCACCATGCTCCGGAGCTCTGTTTTTTAGAAAAGCAGATAAAAACAAATATCCTAAAACATCACGATTTTCAATAAAAGGAATTAATCCTCCAAAACCATCCAAGGGAAAACCTGTCCAATGATTAAAACCCAAAACCACTTCAACAACCCGGGCATATTTCAGCTTACTTATTTTTTGCATTTGTTCCTTCGGAACAAAAGGTAAAATTTCAGGTAAAGCAAAAGCACCAATAGCTGTAATTACTTTTTTTGCTTGAATGCTGATAGGCGCTCCATTCTGTACGGTTTTAACCGTAAAGTAATCATTTTCGGGAAACACTTGTGTGTTTTCAGCATTAAAAATAAAGTGTTTCTCTCCGGCTGACTGATAAAGTGCTTTCGTTAGGTTTGCTAAGCCGCCTTCTACAGAAAAAACTTTCCGGCTGGCTTTTTTTTCATGTTCATCTTTTTTAGCAAAGCCTTTTTTTATTGCTCCACCAATAAAGCTTCCGTAATTTTGTTCCAGATTATATAGTTTGGGCAAAGCATATTTCGGCACCAAATAGGCGGGGTCTCCTGAATATACGCCCAAAATAAAGGGGTCTATGGCATAATCCAAAAAACTTTGTCCCATACGGCGCTTAACCAAATCGGCAAGTGTTTCGTGCTGATTTGTTCCTTTTTTACGGAAAGGTTCTCCCAATAAACGAAATTTATCTTTTGTAGTAAACAAAGGGGTAGTAATACCTTGCCATAATCCACCGGGCAGGGCTTCCCATTTACCGTTTTTTAAGATATAACGCTTATTAACCTCATCACCGGCAATTTCCGGTTTGATTTTATCACCTAAATCTTCAAAAAGTTCAGCCATTTCAGGCGTACCGACAACACCCGTATTAGGTCCTTTTTCATACAAAAAATCTTTTTCTGTTTCTGTTTGAATAGCTCCACCGTAAGTATCGGTTTTCTCTAAAACAAGAAAATCTTTACCTGCTCTTTGTAAATAGAAAGCTGTAGTTAAACCTGTTAATCCGGCTCCGATTATGATTGTATCTGTTTTCATAATTTATTTTTTTCACGCTAAGGCGTAAAGATTTTTATTATCCGCAGATTACTCAGATTATCGCAGATGTTTAATTTATACTAAACCGCTTAAATACTTTGTAAGAGTATCCCGATTTTCGGGACAGGTAATGCCGATAGACTTTTAGTTTTGTATTAAGAGCTTGCGAAGTAATACGATTACTAAAAGCGTATCGGTATAATTAACCTCAAAGGGCACTTAGGACACTAAGTAATTGCTACGCAATTTTTTTATCAATATATCAAAAACAATTTAACCATATAACAATTTAAACTGTTTTTGAATATTGTGCTTCACTGATTTTCAATAAAGGATCAAAAGCCATAGCAATATTACGTACTACAAAAAATCCTTCGGATTTTAATTCTAGAATATCATTTTTAAAACTAATCAAATCATCTTTAATGAATTTGTGTAATTTTTCTTCTGAAAACTCCACTATTTCTTTTAATTCATTTAAAGAAATAAGATGTTCAGAAGCTTTTTCGGACATATTTAAATATCCATTACACATAATTTCGGTAATTACATCACGGCGAATTATATCTTCTCTGCTCAATTCGTAGCCACGTTCAACAGCAAATCCGGTTTGCTCTACACTTTCCATGTACTTATTCAAAAGCTTGGTGTTTTGAACATAAGCACCATTTAATTGACTAATGGATGACGAACCGAAACCATAAACCTGTCCGGTAGTTTCTTTGGTGGCATAACCTTGAAAATTCCGGTGTAATTTTTTATTTTTCAATGCTTTACTTAATTCATCCGAGGGTTTTGCATAATGATCCATACCAATAGAAACATAATCCGCTCCGGTAAGCATTTGTAATCCGGCATCAAACATTTTAAGCTTTTCTTCGGGCGATGGTAAGCCATAGGTCTCCAATATTTTTTGTGCCTTTTTCACCCAAGGAACATGCGCATAAGAAAAAGTAACCAAGCGGTCAGGTGAAATTTCGATAGCCTGCTGTACCGATTTCTTAAAACTTTCAACCGTTTGATTAGGTAATCCGTAAATTAAATCTAAATTCACGCCTTGAAAGCCAACCTTTTTCATATAGGCAACCAAATCTTTAACAGGATATTTGGATACATCACGATTAACCAATTTTAAAATACCAGGATCGAAATCTTGAATACCAATACTTAGACGATTAAAACCAATATTTTTTAAACGGTCAATATCTGCAAAATCCAAATAAGCAGGATTTACTTCCATAGCAATCTCGGCATTTTCCGTATAAGAAAAATGCTTATG
>JALWNR010000874.1 GCA_027083715.1 Bacteroidales bacterium | reverse complement strand
ATAAAAAATTTGATATTGCCGATTATAAAATCAGAAATTTAAAAGATATTGTTGATTTAGGGATTTTATAAAAAAGCGGACAACCACCGGCTGTCCGCTACAATTCCTTCAAATTCAACACTCTTGTTTATTTTTCAATCAGTTCAACACTGCGTTTTACAAACTGATCAAGAGCAGGACCTTTCAGCATATTATTTGCCAAAAGGGCAAGGTCAATTAATTGTTTCACCAATTTATTTTCTTTTCCGTAGTTTTCAAACAGAGTTTCTTTCTCTTTGTTTAACTCTTCGAGTTTTTTGTTTAACTCTTCCATCTTATCTTTTTCTTCCTGTGGAATTTCTTCTTCTTTTTTGCCCTCAGAAAGTTTTTCCAAAGCCGATTTTTCAGCTTCCAGTTCGCTAATTTCAGCCTTTACTTTTGAGGCTTCATCTTTTAGTTTTTGATCTACATCTTCCGCAATATTTTCAATAAGCGGATGATTTGCATTTACCACAAGATTGTAACTATCAGGCAATTCACCATAAAAGCCCATTCCGCCACCACCAAGCTGCGACATATCTTTCATGCGGCGCATAAACTCATTTTGGGTAATCAGTACCGGATTATCGTTTTCGCTCATTGGCTCAAACATCACAATATAAGTACCTTCGCTTGGCACTTGACTACGGAAAACACTTGTTAATTCAGTTTGTTGCTCCTGTGTAAGTTTCGATTCTTTTTTCTCATCCTTTTCAATCAGCTTATCAATTACATCCGCATCCACACGTGCAAATTTCACATTCTCCAGTTTTGTTTCCAGATGATTGATAAAATGCGGATCAATCTGACTATCCATTACCAAAACATCATAGCCTTTTGTTTTTGCCGCCTCAATAAAAGTATATTGCGCATCCTTATCGCTGGTATAAAGAACGATGATGTTTTTATTTTTATCGGTCTGATTTCCTTCAATCAGTGTTTTATACTCTTCCCAAGTAAAATATTTTCCATCAACATTTTGGAATAAATTAAACTTAATGGCTTTATCATAAAATTTGGGTTCGGAAAGCATTCCATAGGCAACAAAAAGTTTCAGGTCTGCCCATTTCTTTTCAAAATCTTCCCGGTCTTTTTTAAATATTTCGTTTAAACGATCAGCCACTTTTTTAGTAATATGGCTGGATATTTTTTTCACGTTCTGGTCGCTTTGCAAATAGCTACGCGATACATTCAACGGAATATCGGGTGAATCCAGCACACCATGCAATAATGTCAGAAATTCAGGAACAATTCCTTCAACCGAATCGGTTACAAATACCTGATTGGAATACAGTTGAATTTTATTTTTCTGAATTTCAAAATTGGTTTTAATACGTGGAAAATACAAAATACCGGTTAAGTTAAACGGATAATCTACGTTCAGATGAATATTAAACAAAGGTTCTTCCATTGTCATCGGATAAAGCTCGCGATAGAACTCTTTGTAATCTTCATCTTTCAGTTCGGATGGTTTTTTAGTCCAAGCCGGTTCTGTATTATTGATGATGTTGTCTTCATCTGTTTCTACTTCTTTACCGTCTTTCCATTCTGTTTTTTTGCCAAAAGCAATTGGAATGGGTAAGAAACGGCAATATTTTTTCAATAATTCTTCAATTTTCGATTTTTCCAGAAAATCTTCATTTTCTTTGTCTATATGCAGAATAATATCCGTTCCAACATCCTCTTTTTCAATTTCTTCAATAGTAAACTCAGGACTTCCGTCGCACTCCCAACGAACTGCCTTTGCTCCTTCCTGGTAAGATTTTGTACGAATTTCTACCTTTTCGGAAACCATAAATGAGGAGTAGAAACCCAAACCGAAATGTCCGATTATGGCTTCAGCTTTATCTTTATATTTTTCCAAAAATTCTTCGGCACTCGAA
>JALWNR010000873.1 GCA_027083715.1 Bacteroidales bacterium | reverse complement strand
GCTATGGATATGCCTTTTTTTATCATAGGACAAATATATTAATAAATCCTGTTTTTGCGATAATTTATTCGTTTTTTTCTTTCCAAAAAAACATTGGTTTATCATCTTTTAATACAAATTTTGGCTCTGAAAAGGGAGCTAATCTTTCTAAAAAATCCAATACTACCAGAATGGGTGCTCCGTAAAAGAACTTTACGTATTTATTGAAATCCCAAAGATGTTCTACATAGGTGTAAAGTTTATATGGCGTATCTCCAATGTTATCTTTGTTTCTGTCAAAACCTTGATAATCATCAAAATAATTATACTCCCAGACATTTTTTGATGCTGTTCTTCCTTCTGCTGTAACTTGTGAGAGATTGTTGTGAAAATAATTATGTCTAATTAGGTTTCCTTCCTGATTAGTGTGAAAAAACATACCTGAACCGCAAAATGCAATTTCATTCCCTTCAATGGTATTTATTTTTTCCGGCACAAAAGGTGCTACATCAAAATGAATGCCTTGAGCAGAATAAATAAATCGATTATTTAATATTTGATTAGATGAAGTTTCTTTCATTCCTAAACACATACCGCTTACTCCTTGTGAGCCTTGTATCAAGTTGCCTACCATAATTGTTTTTTCACTATACATTAAGAAAACGCCTACGGAATTATTATAAAACTCATTGCCTTGTATGCGATTATTGTGTGCATACATAAAATGTATGCTGTAACGGTTACCAACACCTTTGTTTTGGATAAACAAATTATCGGATGAATACCAAACAACCATATCACGCACCCCATGCCAATAATTATTACCGACAACATTGTATTTTGAATACCAGAAGCGTATAGCATCACCTTTTAGGGCGATGCTCCTACGGCTTAATGAGGATATTTCGTTATGAAATATTTTGTTGTTATCTGATTGAAATACATCTACCCCAAAGAGACATTCTCTAATTCGACAGTTTTCAACAAAATTAAAATTTCCTTTTATTTTAACACCGCAATCTATTTTATCGTGCGATCCACCTGACTCTTGGATAATAAGGTTTTTGACAGTTACACTATCAGCTTCAATATATATTACAGACTTAATACCCATACCAGAGAGGATACTTTCTCCTTGACCATCAATAGTTATTCCATTTTTTCTGATATATACCGGACCCGTATAAAAAGCCTTTTGCAATTTGATGTAATCACCCGGTTTGGCATTGTCAATAAGTTTTTGTAAAGAAATTGCCTTGCTTTTGTCAATACCTGAGGTATCAAAGTCAATGTTTGTTCCAAATTTATTTTGGGCAATTGCCAGACTACTGTAAAATAAGAGTATGTATAGAAAAAATATTCGCATCAATTAAATAAATTGCTAATTATTTGTTTGTTCGTTTAATCCTTTTCTTTTAAATAAAATTGCAAAAACATAGATAGCTAAAATAGCAATCAATATAAAGAATCCGTAATAAGGATATGACTGTGTTGTAAATTGTGCTACTTTGCCTTCTCCAAATACTGTGGGCATAAATGGTTTAATACCTTCAAATGCACCACCACCATGCAATCCGAGGTTGTGTCCGTACCAATAAAGACCAATTATGTACATTACTAAGAAGTAAATCGGTATTAATCCCGGAATAATGGCAAGAACGATATTTAGCTTTTTGGAAGTAAAACCAAAAGCTAATCCTGAGAGCGCAAAAAATCCAAGTAAATAAGGAGAATAGCGCATTAAACTATCCAAAAACTTTAAAAAGCCGGGTGTAACATCTACTTCAATAGGCTTACCTGTTTCGGGATCTATTATTTCATTTCCATTTTCATCTTTTTTAGTATCAAATACATAGTAAATAGGGTAGGGGCGACTTTCATCTCTGTTTAAGCCTTGAGTAATGTGATACATTCCGATAAAATGATTAATGGCATTCATTTCAACTAAGCAGTCAGCACCTTCTGCGTCCATTGCCAGTTCTTCTCGCTCTCGAACTCCTTCGCAGCCATTATAAACACCCGTGAATTTAAAATTTATACGGATACCTTCCGGATACATTGATTTAGGATACTGCCTACTTTGCAAAGCAACCCACCAAATTGGTGTGAAAATACTGACAATAATCAGCACTGCTCCAAGAATGCTTAAAATTCGGGATATTTGAATGTTTTTGTTCATTTTTTTATTTTTTTAGGGTATTATTGATTACTTGTTTTTTTGAAGCAAAAGTTTTTAATTATAAATAATAGGCAATAAATGGTGACTGTAGAATTATTAATTAATACTGACAGCCACCATATTATGTTTTTTTGGAGTTTATTAAGTGCTTGACTTCATGAACCAAACACCTGGCATTATAGACAGATTTTATTTGGCTTCTACTCCGGCTTCTTTTAAAATGTAGGCAACTGCATCATAAACATCTGTTTCGCTACAGTCTGCGCATGAACCTTTTTCTAACATTACACCGTGTTCGCCCTGAAATCCATGTAATGCATGAGCACGAAGAGTATCA
The DNA here is from genome assembly GCA_027083715.1 of Bacteroidales bacterium. Taxonomy (GTDB): domain Bacteria; phylum Bacteroidota; class Bacteroidia; order Bacteroidales; family NBLH01; genus NBLH01. Next base: position 6,083 of record JALWNR010000873.1, on the reverse strand, counting down.
ATACCTTTAGCTGCACTTGCTTCCCATCTTGCCTTATCGGTTAATGCTGCTGCACCGGCAACTCCTTGCATATGGCAAGCAACACATGAACGGTCATAAACTGCTTTTCCGTTTTCTAAATTTGCTGTATAACTACTGCTTGCTTTGTCTGAATTGTCAGAAGAACTGCTACCACCACATGAAGCAAGAAAACCGACAAAAAACGTACTGATTAAAATAAACGATAATACTTTTTTCATAATTCTTAAAAATTAATTATTACAGATAAATACTATTAAAAGACCTGAATATATTAAGATGTTCAGGTTTGATAAACGTTCCAAAAATAGAGAAAATAATTATATTGAACAAATGTTAAAAAAAAACTGTTGCCTTAAAATAGAGTTTTATTATGAAAAGATTCAAATTATTATTTAAGACAACAGTGTTATTTTCAGAATATCAGTAATTTAAGTTCAGCTGAGTATTTGCAAATCATGCCTGTCTCAGCCGAACATAATATTCAAAAGAACTATTTTTGATTTTGTTTCATGACTTGTTCTGTTCTAGCTTTTAGATAATCAATAATTTTAACAACATCTTCTTCCGAAACATTCTGATTAGGCATTGCCAGTTTGTATCTTTGACGCATTGCCTCAATATCCGGATCTTTCATGTGTGTTTCAGGATCAAGTATCCATTCTTTTAACCATTTTTCACTTCTTCGTTTATCCACCATTAATAAATCCGGTCCGTTAAAGTCTTCACCAAATTTATGACAGGCATTACAACCATAGTTCAGGAATTCCATTTCGCCCGGAAGTAAATCTTTCATCTCAATTGATGAAGGTTTAAATGCTTGCATTTGCATGTCTTTTTGAACACGCTTTGAATAAGCCAACAAACGGGCATTTTCAGCTGCCTGATTTTTCTTAACTGCTAAATAGCCTTGTAATTGACGGTTCTCAGGAGAATGAACATTGTCTAACAACAAAGGAAAAGTTCCTGCTTTTTCAGCAACAAACTCTAATGTAGCTGTTTCACCAGGTCTCCAGCGATACATTTGATCGTAGGCTGCAACTTCATAAACATAGTGATCTGTTTTTTCTTGTCCAAGATTCGTTAAGTGAATAATTACTTTTTGACCTTGATCAACACTTATGTTTTTCGGAGTTACCTGTCCGTTGTTAATTGTTCCAAACACTTCTACTGTATTGCCTTTAACCTCTACTTTTTCGTTACCGGCTTCGGTAGCATAAGGCGATTTACTGCCTGTATAAATATCTGTACCTACATCATATTTTGAGGTAGAAGTAAAATCATCGATACTAATCATTGATGTGTAATGCGGCTCTCCCATCGGGATAGGCAAGTCATAAATAATGTGCATTTCATCGCCGCTAATATCTACCAATTGGTGGTTTTGCGGATGCAAAGGTCCAACCGGATTAAAGCGGTCAATAGATAATTTATTTAATGAAATTAAATATTTACCATGAGGATGTTTTGTGTCTCCGTGAGCTGCAACTAAGTGTCCGATATTGTAATGAGATGGTACGTAACCCAATACTTTTAGGTTGATGTAATCCCATTTTGTTACACGTGAATCAACATAAATAGAAGTATAAACAATTCCTTTTTCTTTATCATACTGATTGTGTAAAGGACCTAATCCTACTTCCACACTTCCGTGTAATGCTGTTTCCAGTGCAATAATCGGAATACCGTATGTGTCATGACCCTCAAAGTTTTTTTCTTCAATTGCTTTCATGATTTTAGCAAAAGAATATACCCATGCATGTGAATCTAATTTACCGGCTACAATAATGTAATCACCTGTTGGGTCCACATCTACTCCGTGAGGAGATTTTGGTTCGGGAATCAAATAAAGTAAACCGTGTTTAATTGATTCTTCCATAGGAATAACGGTGTGTCCATTGATTTTTTTTGTTTTGATTTTACCGCTTTTTATTAATTCCGCAGCTTTTTTCCAGTTGGTAACGTGCAAGTAATCCACATCTTTTGAAGAACAACCGGCTTCAAATGGCGGACGACCTTTTTCAATACCTCCAAAATACATTTCGGAGCAGAATGAGTTGGTAAATCCCCAACCGTAGCTGGCAATTTTACCGGCATCTGAAAGGTCTTGAGTGTATGGAGGAAACTCAAAGGTAAACGATGCTTTTTCATCAATTTTACCTTTTTCATCATCAAATTTCCAGTAGGTTAAACCACCTCTCCAATGCTTTTCAAACGAAGTTTGAGTTAATGGATAATACTTTCTGTCAAAAGGAGCTGGATATTGACTGGCTTCCATAATATACTCTGAATTCGGAGTAAAGAAACATCCTCCATGATCGCTACGAAAAATCGGATTTTGAACGATTTGTTTCAATTCCCAATCTTTCAGACTGATTACAAAAATACGAGGATTGGCTTTGTCGTTAATGGCAGCCCACTTTCCGTTATATTCACCATCCGTTTCAGAAAATCCGGGGTGATGAGTATCTCCCCAAAGAATTTCAGCTCCATCGATAAAACCTTTCTTCATCATCTTCATTGACTCAACACTATACCCGTAACCGTTGTACGGCTGACGAGTAGCAGTAGGAACATATTTAATCAAGCGCATGGAAGGCACTGTGTACATAATCATATTTCCTTCCTGTCCACCGGAATTTAAAGTAACATATTCGTCTGTTAATTTATCAGGCGTATATGTTTTAGCTGCTGCTAAAACATCTTGTGAGTTTAAGCCTCTGCGCTTAACAACTTCTCCCATATTTTCGTCTCCGCGAGGAGCTCCATCAGCAGTATTTCCCGTGCTGCCTTTTTTTCCACAACTAGTAATAAATAGCAAGGAAAAACTAATAAGGACAGCAAGTATAACTTTACTGTTTATATTTTGTTTATACATTTTCATTTTATTTAAAAATTTACTAATTTATTTTATTAAAAAATGGATTTATCTGCTTATTTATTTATCTTTTGAGATAATAATTCTTTTGCACGTAATCCTACGTCTGCAGCTTTAACTTGATATTGGAAATATTGTTCTGCCCATAGAAATGCATCTTTCCATTTTTCTTCTTTAGCATATTTTTCATACTTTTCTTTAGCCCCTGCAGCGTAATTTAATTGATCTACTGCATCTTCAACTAGTGCTGCTACATACGGATATTTTTCATAATGATTGTCTTTCAACCATTTTACAACTCCGTTAATTACATCACCTGTTTGTTGGATAACTACCAGTTTGTCTTCGTAATTTTTCTTATACTCGGCAAGTTGTTCTGGTGTAAGTGCCACATCTTCTTCAACAACACCTTTGTAGCCTTTGGGTTTTATCAGTAAAATACCTTCCATTTCAAGGTGTAATGCAGAGCAGAACTCAGTACAATAATACGGGAAAACACCGGGACGGTCAGCAACAAATGTCAGCGAAGCGGTTTTACCCGGTTCAAAACTACCATGCTTACCATAAGTGTCAATGGTGAAACCATGTGTTTCATCTTCTGCACGTTCAAGATTGGTTAAATGGAAAGTAACAATATCGCCTTCGTTTACTTCAACAATTTCAGGAGTAATGTGTGAACGAATCATGGTACCGAAAATATGAACACGGTTTCCTTCACGTTCAATTTTTTCTGAACCTGCAACCGTTCTAAATGGTGATAATTCACCGGTTCTGGAATTGGTACCCAAAGGATAACGAATAATTGGCTTAATAGTAGTACGTAATACTGATACAGATCCATACATGTTACATTGCGGTAATGTCATAGTATAAATATCGATCATCTTATCTGATGAAATATCAATTAAATGTTGAAAACTCGGGCGAACCGGACCAACATTCGGAATATTGTCATACAAACCTTCTTTGTCCACAACAGTCAGGTAGTTTGAGTGTGGGTTTGCAGAAAGTCCTTGTGGAGTCATCAACTGTCCGGGTTTGAAAGTTAAAGTTAATTCTTCAAGTTTTTCACCTTTATCGTAGTTCCATTTAACAATTTTTTTATCGTTAAATGCTGATGAGTATGCAGTATTATCACGATAGTCAAATGCTAAATCAACAACACCACTACCAATTTTTAAAGAACTGTGTTGTATAGATTTTGAATCAATTAAAGGTAGATTGCCGTCTGCATTTCCTGCATAAGTTTTATTGGTCATTGCATCTTTTGCTTTAGCAAAATCAAAAACAACGCTTTCATCACCTACAGCAATAAAGTATTTACCATCAGGGCTTACTTTTACTTTAACAGCTTTGTTTGGTATTTCTACTAATGCAATCGCATTTTCTTTTAAGGCAGTTTCCAGCGAAACTACATTGAATTCATTTACTCTTTTGTCTGTACTGTTTTCAATGGCTTTATAATTTACCAAATAAACATAGTGTTTTCCTGCTTTTTCAGCTCCACCTACAATATAGCCTTCACCAACATTTTTTCCTGCATCAGAATAGTCTAAGGTATATGGAGGTAATTCAAGAGCAAAAGATTTTTCTTTAATTATTCTTCCAATGTGATGACCTTCTTGTTCTGCTTTAGGGTCTTCAAATTTCCAGAAAGTAATCCCTGATTTGAATTTACTGTCAAATTCTGTTTCAGGATCTGCAGCATCGTTTTCCCAAGGAGCAGGATACTGACTTGATTGAACTACATATTCAGTGTTTGGGGTAACGGTAACACCGGGGAAACAGTTTAGAAACAAAGGGTTGGTTGCAACCTGTTTTGTTTCAAAATCGTCTAATCCTAATAAAGCTACTCTTGAGTTAGCTCCATCAGAATAAAACAGATACCTTCCGTCGTAAACACCATTTTTTTCTGAAAGTGCCGGATAGCGCATGTCTCCGTACAGGTTGATGTGGTTGTCCAATGAGCCTTTTTTTAGCAATAAAGAACTTTCATCGTCGAACCCGTAACCTTGCCATGGTTCAGGAGAAAATACACCAACGTATTTGTAGATACGCATTGAAGGAATTCCGTAAACAATCATAGTGCCTGAGTTTCCGGTTCCTACGAAAGAGAAATACTCGTCTCTACCGCCTCGTGGCATAAATGTTTTTACAGCGGCAAGTACGTCCGCATCATTAAGTCCTCTTGCTTTTTTAACATCGTCAAGGGTTTGTTGCCCTGAAACAAATGCTAATAAAACCAAAACGAAACCTAATAAAAAAAAGCGATTTTTTGGTGAAATCATAATTAATTATTTAATAGGTTAATAATAAGAAAAAATAAATAACAACTTATATAGATAATTATATAAGACAAAGCAAAATAATCCATTGAATTTTTAAATATAAAAGGATATTAATATCTTTTGTTTTTTGACCATTAAATGATACACAAATATATAAAAAAATAGCCATATGCAAAGATTTTCTGAAATTCAGAGTTTGATGAAACGAAAATGCTAAAGCACGGTTCTGTCAGTAAATAAAACAGATAATTTGTATTACATCTTATAAAAACCTGTTTAGATTTATTAAAAAATGCTGAAAAACATAAGAATAAAGATGTAGCGAATTATTTTTTTTTAGAAAAAAAATGGATTTATCTTTGCTTATATTTTCGCAAAAAAAATAATTATGTCGTTGATAATATCTGAAAAAGATTTTGAAAAAGTAATCGTAGTAGGAGACAGGGTGTTGATTAAGCCCAAAACATTCAGTGAAAAAACAAAGTCCGGCTTGTTTTTGCCTCCGGGTGTGCAGGAAAAAGAAAAATTGTACTCGGGTTATGTCGTAAAAGTGGGACCCGGATATCCGATACCTGCCATTCAGGATTATGATGAGCCGTGGAAGGACAAATCGGATAATGTAAAATATGTCCCATTACAGCCCAAAGTGGGTGATTTGGCGGTATATTTACAAAACAGTGCACATGAAATTTTGTTTAACAACGAGAAATATCTGATTGTTCCTCATGGAGCTATTTTAATGTTGATTAGAGACGAAAGTTTGTTTGAATAAAACTAGTGTCATATCAAGCATATTATTGTTACCAAGTTTTTTAAATTTAGCTAATAGCTACAGCTCAATCGCTTTTAAAATATTTATTTGAGAAAAACCGTAGGTTTGACATAATTTTAGCTCATGA
>JALWNR010000872.1 GCA_027083715.1 Bacteroidales bacterium | reverse complement strand
GTCGCGGAACAGGCTATGTGGCAATTAAAAATAGTAAAAAATAGACACATGAAAGAACAGAGCATAATTCAATTTTTGCGATTTATAATTTCGGCAGTATTGGGTTTTTGGTTGGTACATCGCATGGAAATGGAAGGTTTTATTGTGATAATTTTCTTTTTTGGCATTTACATTGCAGTAAGTATATTTATTGAAATTATAAGAAAATTTTTCTTTTCTAAATCAACAAAAAAATAAGAATTAATTGAGATTTTTTTTCAACATATTACTATTATTTAGTCTATTGTATCCAAAAACGGTATTATCGCAACGAGGAAAAACGGTAGAAGATTTATCGGAAGATGAAGTTTTTGAAATGGCAGATTTTGCCATGCAGGATGAAAAGTATGAAAAAGCCGTTTTGTTGTATAAAAAACTTCTGGCAAATAAACCCAATAGTTCAAAATTAAACTTTTTGGTTGGTTTTGGGTATCTGAATACAGACTACGGAAAAGAACAATCTATTGAATATTTTCAGAAATCAATAAAAAATATAAAAAATGGCAGTGAGGATAATGCTCCATTAGAAGTATATTATTATTTAGCATATGCCTATTATTATCAAAATAATTTTTCAAAAGCACAAGAGGTTTTAAATCAGGTTTTAACAAAAGTTCCAAAAAATGAAAATATTTTTAAAAACCGTGTTAGCGAACTAAAATCAAAATGCGAGAATGCATTAATAATATCGCAAAATAAGCTTGATCTGATAATTGAAAATATGGTGGATATCAATTCTAAATATTCTGACCACAGTGCCCTAATAAATACAGATGAAACAGAAATAATTTTCACTTCGCGGCGTGAAGGAACAAAAATGAGGGTGAAAAATGCAGATGGGCAATATGATGAAAATATTTATACGGTATTAAAAATAGACTCTGTATGGCAAACACCTTATAGCCTAGGTAGTTCGGTAAACTCACAAGAACACGATGCGGCTACCTGTATTTCAGGGGATTTTAAAAACATGCTAATTCACCGGTATGAAAGAAATAAAGGAGATTTATATATAACCAACAAAAAAGACGATGGCAGCTGGACAATTGCTTTAAAACTAGGAGGCAATATTAACTCTAAATATAAAGAAACTACGGGCTGCTTATCGCCTGATGGCAATGAGCTTTATTTTACAAGTAACCGACGCGGAGGATATGGTGGCTTGGATATATATGTTTCTAAAAAACAAAATGATGGTTCGTGGGGACCGGCTAAAAACTTAGGCGCAAAAATTAATACTTCAAAAAATGAAGAAACTCCTTTTTTACATAAGAACGGTACTTTATTTTTTTGCTCCGAAGGACATAACTCTATGGGGGGCTTTGATATTTTTGCTGCATCAAAAGATGAAACCGGCAATTGGGAGTTGGCTGAAAATATGGGTATGCCTATAAATTCCATTGAGGACGATTTCTTTTTTGTTCCTTCCGATGATGGTCGATATGCCTACTTTTCATCTAAAAGAAAAGGAGGAAAAGGGAAAAGCGACATATATAGAATTCAATTAAACCCCAAAAACCAAAAAAACTATGTGGTAATTTCCGGAAATTTATATGTCTCTGACAAAAATGAAATAAGAGGTGTTGTGAAATTTTATATTGAAACAGAAAAAGGAAAAGTAATAAAATCTTATGCTCCCGGTTTAGCAAATAATCATTTTACTATTATACTTGAAGCAGGGTCAAATTATGTATTAAAAGTTGATTATCAGAACATAACAACACATAAAATAAATATAAAAACAGTAAGCTACGGCTCGTTTTTATCGTTTGAACAACATTTGGTTTTAGATGATATTATCATAAAATCATTAAAAGATTCTGTTTACAAAGAACAGCTGGTGCAAGGAAATTATGAACATCTTGAT
>JALWNR010000871.1 GCA_027083715.1 Bacteroidales bacterium | reverse complement strand
TTAGTCCGTTTATATTTGTACATTTTATTCCCATATTTGACTATTTCTGGTTATATGTGATTTTTTGGCTGCTTTTGTTGTTTATTATTTATTACGTTATTATTTCTACTTCTGTTAATAAACTAATTCTCAATAAAATAAAGCCCTTATTGAGCACTATTAAATTTTTGCAAATACCTACGGCAAAACAGTATAATTATATTGACGACGGCGAGGTTTTAAAAGAAATAGACAAACAGTTTATGTATTGGGCAAAAAGTAAGTTGCAAGAAATTTCAGAGCTTAAAGCCAATGAAAAATTCAGGAAAGAGTTTCTCGGAAATGTTTCGCATGAATTAAAAACACCTCTTTTTAATATACAAGGATATATTTCTACCTTAATTGAAGGAGGATTACAGGATAAAAGCATAAATTTAAAATATTTGAAACATTCCGAAAAAAATATTAACCGCTTAATTTCTATTGTGCATGACTTAGAAACTATTTCTGCTTTAGAATCGGGAGATAAAAAATTACTTTTTGAAAAGTTTAATATTTGTGATTTAATTTCAGAAGTGGTTTCAATGCATGAGATTAGGGCAAAAAACAAAGGTATTATACTGGAAATTAACAGTCTGTTAGGAAAGAATGTTCTGGTGAAAGCTGATAAAAAAGGAATTGCTGATGTATTGAGTAATTTAGTGATTAATTCAATAATTTATGGAAAAGAAAATGGTAAAACAGTAATTACCATTGATCAAAAAAACAATAAAGTTTGGGTAAGCATTAGCGATACAGGTATTGGCATTTCCGAAGAAGATATTACACGAATATTTGAGCGTTTTTATAGGGTTGATAAAAGTCGTTCAAAAATTCAAGGCGGAACAGGATTAGGTCTCTCTATCGTTAAACATATTATAGAAGCTCATAATCAGGAAATTATTGTAAAAAGTAAAATAGGAGAGGGGACTACTTTTACTTTCAGTTTAGACCAATAAACCAAGTGGGCGATAATTTTTTGTTACCACCCGCTTTCGTAAATTTCTTTATTCCAGTATTTTAATTTGAAAATCATCAAAATAACTTACTGCATCGGCTTTGGTCCAAAGTCCTATTTTTCCGGCACCGATAAATGTTTGATCTTTTACCTTAAAAAGTTCTTCGCCGTTTAAATAAACGGTAAATAAATCATCCTGAACTAATAATTTTAAGGTGTTCCATCCGTTTCCCAGTTTTTTAACATTCACACCATAGGTTCTGCCTTTACCTACGATGGGTAAATCAGTTCTTTTCCCGTCTTTTACTTTGTAAAGTACCACATTGTCTTCCAATGGGTTGGCACGTACAACATAGTAATTATTCCTGTCGGTAAATCGCCAAATAAAGCCTCCGCCTTGATCCATACGCCCGTGTACACCTTTCATTTTTACGGTAAGTTCCATGTTTTTTGCTTCTGTACCGTCAAAAACCACATCGTTAAAATGATAATTCGGATTATCTTTCGATACTTGTGCCAATACTTTGTTTCCGTTGTCATCCACTACTTTCCATTCGGTACTTTCATTGCGACCAGTAGCATATTGCGACCAGTTTAAAGGCAATTTATTCACTTCACAATTTTCAAAAGTAAAAGTGGTGTCCACCGCATCGGGAATTTGCTCTATAACAGTTTCTTGTTGCTCAGTTTTTACTTTCTGTTTTGCATCAGTGTTGTTTTTTTCTTCCTCTTTGGGTTGAACACAACTCAAGAGAAGAATAATTCCGATTGAGAGAATGCTTAAAGTTTTCATTACAAATTAATTAAGTTAAAATATTAGAGATAAACATTATATTGCTTGCAAAAAATCAAATTTCATACTAAACCGCTGTCGAGATGGTGATTTAGAAAATGAAGTATTTTAGTTTTGTTTGCGTTCAAAAAAATCTTGCATAGC
>JALWNR010000870.1 GCA_027083715.1 Bacteroidales bacterium | reverse complement strand
TTAGAAGAGAATATGATTTGCCTTTAAAAAAAATTTTAAATACAATAAGATATGAATTGTATAAAGAAAAAACAGAAGAAAATCATAACTTTGAAAATTTTTATAATGATGAATTTGAAAGTTATTATTATGGGAATATTGATGGTAAAAATGACTTGTTTATTTTAGAAACAAAAAATACTGTTTTTAATGGAAAAAAATATTTTTTTATGACTTTAATACAAGATAGAGTTCCAAAAGTAAAAAAAAGAGTTGATAAAATAAAATGTGGTTTTGAATTTGTTTTTATGCCTGGAGATGCATCTACACCAAATAAAATAAAATTTTTAAATTTGAAATTGTTAGATGGAGAAGAAGATAAAATAATTGATGTTGATGAGAAAGATGTTTATAGAGTAAAGTATGATGTTGAAGTCTTAGAATGTAGTTTTGTTTGTGGAGGACATGAAAAAAAAGTTGAAGCAGGAATGGAAGTTGAAGATTGTGCAGAAGATATAAGAGATGAAAGAATAGTTTTTCATGTTAAAAAATTAAAATTAACATCTGACGGGGAAAGTTATGAAGGAACAATATAATATTAAAAAAAACATGAGAATAAAAAAGAAAGTGTTTTTTTTATTATTGTTAGTTTTTACTTTATTTTTAACTTTAAATGTTTTTTCTGCTTCTAAAAATGTTTGTTGTATAAATTTAGATAATAATGTTCTTGCTTGTAAAACAGCTAATGTGGATTTATTAGAAGATGGGAGTATAAATACCAGTAATGGGTTTGTACAAGATTGTGGAGTTAATAATATTGATTCAACTTTTGATTATGTTAATGGTTGTTTTTATATAGACGAATCTTATCCTGGAAATGATATTTGTAATTCTGAAAGGAACGGTTTTTGTTGTGGTAGTAATGATAAAACAAGAATGTTAGAATCGCAATGTAATCCTGATCCTGAAAATCCAGATTATGTTTTTGTTGAGTATTCTTCAGAAAATAATAATTATGATTCTGCTTGTGGAAACATACAAGAAGATACTTGTGATCCTAATGTTGTTGATTTTACTGTTGAACCTGTAAAGGGAAGAAAACAAATAAATTTAAATTGGAATTTGTGTTTAGATGGAAAAGCAACTTTGATAAAAGGAGATAATGAATATCTTATTAATAATGCTTATGAAAAAAGTTATTTAGATGGAAATGTTGAATGGGATAAAGAATATACTTATACTTTAATTGTAGATTATAATGGTAACAAAAAGAGTTTTGAAAAAAGTGTTTATACTGGAAATTCTATTTGTGAAAATAAGTTTGATAATGAACCTTTCTGTATAAAAGGAGAAATAACAATTAATGGTATTGTTAAAAGTAATGTTGGAGGTTATTGTAATGACGGTAATAATTTTACTATAAAAAAGTCTTGCAGTGAAGGTTTTTGTAAAATTGAAGAAAACAATGGCATTAAAGATGTTGTTTGTGCTTTAGGAGAAGATTGTGAAAGTAAAAATAATGCTTATTATAATGGAACTTTAACAAAAGAATATTGTGAGACAATACAAGAAGGAAAAAATAAAGGAGATAAAGCTTATTGTTTTTATGATAATAAAAGTTATGCTGTTCAAAGTGCTTGTTATTCTTGCAGTGGAGTTGAAAGTTGTTTTTCTTATAAAAGTGAAAGTTCATGTAATTCAGATTCTTGCGGAATAGGAAATTGTGAGTGGAAAGAAATATTAAATAATGTTAATGGAGGAGTTTGTGTTTCTAAAAGTGAAAATAATTGTGAATTACTTTCAGACCCTGAAAAAAATAGTGGAGCAACAAGCAGTGCTTATAGTGAAATTTTACAACCAATACTTTATACTGAAAGTTCCGAAAAGTTTAATTTTAATATTTTATTTTCTAATGAAAATTATAAATGTACTAATA
>JALWNR010000869.1 GCA_027083715.1 Bacteroidales bacterium | reverse complement strand
GGTTAATAATTTAATTACGCACCTTTGGTGCTATTTTTACTACGATTAGTATTTGACCATATAATAATTCATTATATCAGAAACACTATCGGATTTATTTTTCTTTTTAGGTAAAAACATTCACAAATATAGCACGGGACACCCATTTTTTAAGAATCACCATTATAAATCAATGAGTTAAGGACTTTTTTTAATGAAGTGCGAAAACAGGAGTTTTTGCTATTTTGTAGATAAGTATATTGATATAAATGAATATTTTTGCTAATATTATTACGGGTGTAACACACATTATCCTATAAATTATATTACAAAAAAAAGACTGCTAAAAGCAGTCTTTTTCAAAGAATCTCAATCAAAAATTAATAAAACTTTAATTTCTTTTCAATATCGCCAATATAGCTTCTAAATTCTTTATTGGTTTCTACTAAATTATTCACGGTTTTATATGCATGCAAAACAGTGGCATGATCTTTACCACCAATTTGAGAACCAATAGTTGATAAAGAAGAATTGGTTAAATTTTTTGAAAAATACATGGCAATTTGTCGTGCCTGAACAATTTCTCTTTTTCTGGTTTTTGATTGCAAGACATCAACATTCATATCAAAATAATCACATACTACCTTTTGAATATAATCAATAGTTATTTCGCGTTTAGTTTGTTTTGCTATTTTGTCTATGATTTTTTTGGCTAAATCTAAAGTTATGTTCTTTTTATTAAATGTTGATTGAGCCATTAAAGTAACCAAGGCACCCTCCAATTCACGCACATGAGTATCAATATTTTCAGCAATATATTCAACAACTTCATCGGATAATTCAATACCGTTATTGTATATTTTTTGTTTTAGGATAGCTATTCGGGTCTGAAAATCAGGTGCTTGCAAATCTGCAGATAAACCCCATTTAAAACGGGAAATTAAACGTTTTGATAATCCGGTTAGTTCAACAGGCGGACGATCAGAAGTTAGAATCAACTGTTTTCCGGTTTGATGTAAGTGGTTAAAAATATGGAAAAAAGTATCCTGTGATTTTTCTTTACCCGCAAATTCATGTACATCGTCAATGATTAACACATCAATCATTTGATAGAAATGTAAAAAATCATTACGGGTATTATTACGTGTAGCTTCCTGATACTGTTGAATAAATTTGTGCGCCGGCACGTACAATACTGTTTTCTCCGGATATCTGGCTTTTACCTCAATTCCAATTGCCTGTGCAAGATGTGTTTTACCAAGTCCGGTGCCACCATAGAGAAATAGGGGATTAAAGGCAGTTCGTCCCGGATTATTTGCCAAAGCATAACCGGCTGAGCGTGCAAGACGGTTACAATCGCCCTCAACAAAGTTTTTAAATGAATACTCAGGATTCAACTGGGGGTTTATATGCACTTTTTTGATACCCGGAATAATAAAGGGGTTCTTAATCTGGGTATCATTAATCAAAGGCAAAGAAACCGGTTGACTTTTAAGATTAGTATTCTCTTTTGCCGGCATTTTTACCGTGAAGGGTTTCGCCTGTGCCGAAGTATCGTTATGCATTACGATACTGTATTCCAACATGGCATCGGCACCCAATTCTTTACGTAAGGTTTTTCTTAAAATATCAATGAATTGATCTTCAAGATATTCGTAAAAAAACGCACTCGGAACCTGAATGGTTAAAACATTTCTTTCCAGCTTCATAGGCACAATGGGCAAAAACCAAGTCCTAAAGCTAGTAGCGGGAACAATATCTCTTATAATATTGAGACAATTCTTCCATACTTCATTGTGATCTTTTTTCATTTAGCACTTTAAATTTAAAAATTTAACAATAGGGGGTTATTTTCAATGTAAAAGAAATAAAAAAAAAAGTAATAAAAAAATGCGAAAACACTTGATTTTTTCAAAAAAAGTATATTGTATTGATA
>JALWNR010000868.1 GCA_027083715.1 Bacteroidales bacterium | reverse complement strand
GTGAAGTACCCGTAATTCTTCTTGGAAGAATTTTTCCTTGTTCGTTCAAAAACTTTTTCAAAAAAACCGGATCTTTATAATCAACATATTTAATTTTACTTTTCTTAAAACGACAGTATTTTTTACGTTTCACCTCAACTGTTGGCGGTGTTAAATACCTGATTTCTGATTGATTTTGTGCCATTTTACGCTTCCTCCTTTTTTTCTTGTTTCATACTACGTTTTTTTTCAGCATATTCCACAGCATACTTATCCATTTTAAAAGTCAAGAAACGGATAATACGTTCATCTCTTCTAAACTGAATTTCTAATTTCTCAATTAAAGCTCCTTCTGCCTCAAACTCAATCAAATGATAAAATCCGGTAGATTTGTGTTGAATCGGATAGGCTAATTTTCTCAGCCCCCAATCTTCTTCATGGACAATTTTTGCCCCTGAATCTGTCAGAAAAGTTCTGAACTTATCTACCGCTTCCTTCATCTGAACATCAGACAAAACGGGAGTCATAATGAAAACGGTTTCGTAACGATTCATATTATTAAAATTATTAGTTAATAAAAATATTTTATAAGGCTGCAAAAGTATAAATAAATTGATAGTTTACAAATATTTAACACAAAATTTCAAGGAAATTGCTTTTAACCTTAAATCCGCAGGTATGTTTGTAACGATAATCCAAAATGTGCGTCAGTATTGGTGTAGCGCAGAAAAAAGCAACGCAGGCGTATCACTTAATACGGTGAGTAGATTTTTTCGAGCATTGCCAATAATGGCGTGCAGTTTGGATTTGCAGTAAAAGATACTTGCGGATTTAAGGTTTAATTGCTAATGATAGATTAACCGCAATAATTACCTTTGATGAGGGTACTTCGCAGTTCGCCGAAGGTAATTTTGCGGGTTAATTATCGCTTGATAAAAATAAAATCACCTCCCTCATCACCAACATTTTGTATATCACCATATTGTGGTATATTAGGACTATTGTTCCCCACCGCAGTTTCAATTCGGTTAAAAAGTTCGCCTGCCGATAAATATTTGTTTGAATTTGTTAATAATCGATTGCTTAAATATTTAAAAAAGACACTTTTGTTGGGTACTGTTTTCAGTGTTCCACTGGTAATTGCATTTCGGCTTTTAAGATCATATTTTTTTTGTATTGATTTTGAAGCATTTTGTAAAATACTACGTGTTCTGAAAATACCTCCACTAAAACAAGCATCAGCCAAAAGTAATGTATGTTTAGAATTTACTTTCCGGATATTATCTACCAACACACTGTTGTACAGCCATGCATCAGTATATCCCAATTCTGCATCTTTGGGTAACCAATAACCAATTTCACTATTTTCATCCCAATTACCATGTCCGGCATAAAAAATCAAAAAATTATCGTTTTCTGTAATTATTTTTGAAAAATCATCAAACGAACGAATAACTTGTCGGTATGTGGGGTTTAAAAGTAATTTCACGTTTTGTGCATCAAATGTATAATTTTGAGTAAGGATATTATACAATTCACGAGCATCTTTTGTAGGCTCACCCACTAAATCAGGTATTTTCGGATCATCATAATCACTGACACCTATTATAAGCGCATAATACTTCCCTGTTTGCCCCAGCTTGGTATTACCCCCTGCAGTTGTATTACCTATATCAATATTAAATGTTTTTGTTCCCGATTTACCTGTATTATCTGTTGCTACAATCACTACAGTATTATTTCCTTGTTTTACAGGTATTTGAGCACTAAAAAATCCATTACTGCTTAATTGTGCATTTACATTATTAATAACTACCCGACTTATTCCATCTTCATCGGTAGCAATTCCTTCAACATCTAATACAGCAGCTGGTACTATTTTAAATCCACGATCTAGTTGTGGTTTTGTTACAACTATTACCGGAGAGTTATTAAA
>JALWNR010000867.1 GCA_027083715.1 Bacteroidales bacterium | reverse complement strand
ATATAGTTTTGCTTTACATTTTTCAATTAATTTTATTATCCCAAAAAATCATTTTGGATAAAGTTTTAAAACTAAAATTACGCACAAATGAATAAACACCGGATTTTATCAGTTTTACTTTCTGTTCTTTTTATTATATTAATTTCGGCAGCTAAGCCTGAAAGCAATATAAAAAGCTCTGAATTCAAAACTTTTCATGCTTTTTCATTATCCATTGATTTGAAAAAGAAAAATTATTACAATAAAATCTTTACAAAAGAGGAACAAAAAGAATTAAACAAAGCAAATAAGTATTTGCTTTCGGCAAAAAAATACATGCAGCAATACAATTCTTATCAAAAACAAATTGAACGCCAATATACTATTGCCGAAGAAACAAACAGTGGCAAAACCATGAATAAAGCACTGAAAAAGGCAAAAAAATTGGAAAAAAAGGCACTGAAAACAGGACAAAAAGCTCTTAATTACTATAACAAAGCGTATGATATACGTAGCAAGATTTATTCAACAGCAATAAATAGAGTACGTTTAAACGACAATTCAAAAAATGCCAAGATAGGTCGTGAGATAGAGCTGCGCGCCAAAACACTTTTTGATGATGCAGATGCAAAAGTACGAACAGCTCCCACTCATGATGAACAATTAAAATTTGACGCATTAAAATCAGCCAATGATATGCGCTTAAAAGCTTTTGATTTACAAGAAGCTGCATTTGGTTTTTATGCAAACGATGAAAACCTTAATCCTGACGATTATTTGAAAGACAACAACAATAAAGACAATAATCAGGATAATAAAATCATTACTGCCGACACAAACTTTTTCCCAAAAGCTGTTGAACAATACAATCCGCTGAGCGATCCAAATCTTTACCGATCAAAAGCAGGTATTATTTTACCGAAACTAAATTTAACAGACCAAGAATTAAGTCAGATTGTACAATCAAACCGGATGAATCAACAAGCAAATATGATTATGAAACAAGTTGATGCGATTTATCTTGAAGTGGATTCTTTAAACATGATGGCAGAAAAACAAACGGACATAGCATTAAAAGAAAAACTAAAAACCAGAGCCGTAGAACGCGAGCAAGCTGCTTTTGGCAAATTACTAAGTGCAACAAACTCATATATAGCAGCTAATGAAATAAAATACAAAGTATATAAGGCTCATTTTCCTGATGTTCGCCCAAAAACACAAACAGCCACAACCAACCGGGCTGCTTTAATGGAACAAACAGCTGATGATTATTACAACAAAGCTATGACGGTAAGACGCTCGGCTGCCAACTTAATGTATCGTTCAGACCGGTATTTAAAACTAATGAGCGCCAACGATATGTTACTGTATGCCTTGCAATTACAAGAAAGTGCTTACGGTATTTATTTGAGTATCCCTGAGGCTGTTTCAACCGAAATTGACACAACAATTGCTATAGCAAATGTAATTAACAACTCTAAAACAAGTACAAAAAAAGAAAATACATCTTCAAAATTAAGTTGGCAGGTACTCTCCACCTATACTTATTCGGCAAAAATGCCCAAACCGGTAAAATACAAACCAAAACAGGGAGTTGTATTTCATGTGCAGCTAGGAATTTTTAGAGGCTTGTTGCCCCCCGAAAAATTCACAAAAGTTAGTCCTTTAATTTTTGATAAATTTGTTAAAAACCCTTATCGGCGTTTTCTTGCCGGCGAGTACAGAACTTATGAGGCTGCCAATGAAGCACTAAAATATGTAAAAGCATTAGGATATCGTGATGCATATCTGATTTCACGTGTTAACGGGAAACGAAATTCATATGCATACGGAAAGTCAAAATTGATTCTTGACAATAATTATAAACGACAAAAAATTCATGAACTGGCTGTTTTTACAGGTGAAAAAGTAAATATATCAAACAATGATAATCAAACGGTTAATTACGGAAATAACCGGAATGTGAAAAATATGAAAGGTTTGGCATATTATGTTCAATTAGGAATGTTTTCTAAAACACCGGCTAAAAATTACTTTAATAATATTTCACCCATTTTTACCGAAAAAATTGCTGGTAAAGGTACACGTTACATGACCGGACCTTATCAAACATTAGCACAAGCACGATCTGCCGAAAAACTTATTAAAAAACAAGGCTTTACTGATGCTTATGTAGCAGCTTATTTAAACGGGAACAACATTGCACTTACAAAAGCAAAAAACTTAGAAAAATCAACCGGAAATACAAAAACTCAAACTGATTACTCCCCTCAGGCGGAAATAGTAAATATAAGTTTCAGTGTACAGGTAGGAGCATTCAGAAATAAATTAAGTTATAGTGAATTACAAAGTTTTAAAAAAGCATATTTACCATATAGTGTTAACTATAAGGTGATAAACGGAATGAATATTTATTATGTAGGAAATTATAAAACGTACAGCAAAGCAAAAGCCTTACAAAAAGAGTTATATTTAAAAGGCAAAACAGATGTTTTTGTTATTGCTTTTAATGGGAATAAAAAAATATCGGTTAGTGATGCGATTAAATTAAGTAAGTAAAATTTCCCCTTATTGTTATTCGTAATTTAAAATTTATAACGATGAAACAATATCCGGATAAAAAAGCATCCGATTCATCTTTATCGGATAAAGAAGAAGAGTACAAGCTGATTTTGTATAATGACAATTTCAATAGTATTGACTTTGTAATCAACTCATTGATAAAAATCTGTAAACACAGTGCCGATCAGGCAACCCAATGTGCTTTTATTGCCCATTATAAAGGGAAAAGCATCATTAAAAAAGGAAGTTATGCGTTTTTAAAACCTATGAAAGATGCATTAAGCAATAGAGGATTAAATACAGGGATAGAATAACTCTTAAAATTAGATTTTAGAAATGTAATTTAAGACTTAACATCAAATTATCAGCCATAGGCAGAAATTTGAATATTTTGACATTAAAAGTAAAGTATTAATAATCATCTTTTTACAACAACAAACATATCTTAGTAAATATCAAAATATTATAAAAAACAATAAGATATTAAAGTAGTTTGTTAAAATTAAATCGTATATTAGCAAAATGGCACTATCAGCAATAATCGCATTAATTATATTAGGAATTGTATTGATTCTCTTAGAATTTTTTGTTGTACCGGGCATTACAATTGCTGGTATAGGAGGCTTATTGATGTTGATTGGAGGTATTTTTATGGCTTATTCAAAATACGGAACTCCCGGCGGACATTATGTACTTGCCGGAACTGTTTTTTCATTAATTTTAGTACTCTACGTGGCATTCAAATCCAAAACGTGGAAAAAAATAGCCTTGAATACAGAAATAGACTCGCAAGTAAAAGAAGATTTAAGCCTGAAAATTAATGTAGGTGATAAAGGCAAAAGCATATCAAGATTGGCTCCGCGCGGAACAGTTTCATTAAACGGACTTTTTGTTGAAGCAGAATCAATCAATGGCTTGGTAGATGAAAATCGAGAAATTGAAGTGGTTAAAATAAAAGGAAATAAAATAATTGTAAAACTTAAATAATAAACAAATGGGAGTATTAGGAATGTATTTAGCCTGGACGGTGGTATTTATCATCGGCTTTATGATTTTATTATATTTTGTGCCAATCGGTTTATGGTTTCAGGCACAAATTACCAATGTACGAATATCACTGTTACAACTGATTTTTATGCGATGGCGTAAAGTTCCGCCATCGGTGATTGTAAATGCCATGATTGCATCTAAAAAAGCAGGTATAGATTTGAAAAGAGATGATTTAGAGGCACATTACCTTGCAGGAGGTCATGTAGGTGCAGTAGTAAATGCACTAATTTCTGCCGAAAAGGCAAATCTGCCCTTATCTTTTAAAACTGCCACTGCCATAGATTTGGCAGGTCGTGATATTTTAGAAGCCGTGCACATGTCGGTTAATCCTAAAATTATCAACACTCCACCGGTAGCAGCTATGGCAAAAGACGGTATTCAGCTAATTGCCAAAGCAAGAGTAACGGTTAGAGCATCTATTGAAAATTTGGTAGGTGGTGCCGGTGAAGAAACAGTACTTGCACGTGTTGGAGAAGGTATTGTATCAGCAATTGGTTCGTCGCACTCACATAAAGAAGTTCTGGAAAATCCTGATTCTATATCGAAATTAGTTTTAGGAAGAGGGTTGGATGCAGGTACTGCTTTTGAAATTCTTTCCATAGACATTGCCGATGTGGATGTAGGTAAGAATATTGGTGCTGAACTACAAGAAAATCAGGCAAGAGCCGATTTAAAAGTAGCAGAAGCAAAAGCAGAAGAGCGTAGAGCAATGGCTGTTGCCCATGAACAAGAAATGAAAGCACTGGCTCAGGAAATGAAAGCAAGGGTAATTGAAGCCGAAGCAGAAATTCCAAAAGCAATATCACAAGCATTTCGCGAAGGAAATCTTGGCGTTATGGATTATTACAATATGAAAAATATTATTGCAGATACCGAAATGCGTGAATCTATTTCAAAACCTTCTAAAAAGAAAAAAGAGTAGTTTTTTACCGATTCTTCTATAACAGAGTGTTTGTTTTATGTGATTATCAGTAAGATAATAGTTAATAATTTAATAGCTTGCTATGTCAATTGAGTACGTCTTTCTTTTTTTCTCGCTTTTTATAGTTTTTGCACTAGCTGTTTTTGCATATTTCTATAATAAATCTGCAAGTATATGGCATTATGTAAAAGCATCAAATCTGGAAATGAACTTATTCCAGTTTTTGTATCATTTTATCGAGATGTATTTACGAAGAATTCCTGCATCCTTAATCTATAAACTTATTGTTAGTGCAAGAAAAGGAGGTGCAGTAATTTCGATAGATGTACAAAAAGATTTTTACAAACTCATTGACAGAGAGGTAGCCTTATCAATCTACGAATTTAATCAATCGTACACCGAAGGAGAACTAAGATTAAAAAGAATTGGCGGATATTACATACTTAGTGGCAGTATTTTAGATTTAATCAATCGATTAATTGAATCGGTAAAAGCCGACAAAGAATTAGTAATTCAAGGAGTAAAGAAAAACCGTTCAGAAAAAGCAAAATTCAGATATTTAGAAGCTCAGCTTAAAGCATACAGAAAGAGTATTGCTAATATTATCGAAGACAACAATTTACAACAAGCCGAACAGCAAGATGGAAAGAAAAAAACAGAAATAAGTAAAGAGGATGAAGAAAAAGAATATGCAGAATTAGTAAATCGCATTGTAAGTTTTTTTGCCGCAGACTTACTTTCTGAATTCAAAGAAAACAGGATATACATGGCGAAGGGCGACAATATAAAGCGCCTGAAAGAAGAACTTTTTGATACCTCATCACGAGCATTAATTAAAGCACAGCAAGCCGGTTTAGATATTCGTTATGCCGACCTTGAAGTTTATTTTGGTTTGAACGGAGATATTGAACAAACTGTTGAAGCTTTACTTAAAGCCAAACATTTAGATTTAAATATCGGACTTGAAGATGTTGAAAAATTCATTATTGCAGGAGGAGATATTCAAACAACACTTACGCACCTAATTGATGCTAAAAATGCAGGTGTTGAAATTAAATTAAAAGACCTTGAGAAGTATCATCTTTTGGGTGGAGATATTGGCGAAGTAGTTAACGCCCTTATTATGGCACATCAAGAAGGTGTTAAAGACATAACAATTAAGGGATTGAGCGAATATTTATCGCAAGGGGGTAATGTAAATGAATTAACTTCAGCAGTAATTAAATTGCGTCAGGAAGGTATTGACACACCAATAAGCGTTCTGAACAGTTTTCGTGCAGCAGGTGCAGATATTATCCGCTTTGCATTAGGACTGATTAAAGCCAAACAATCAAACGTTGAAATCAGCTTACCGCGTTTGCGATCGTTTTTAGCACAAGGAGGCGATATTGTTAAATTGATTAATGTATGGATTAAAACTAAAAGTTCAGGTATTGATTTAAGTTTTGAAGATTATGAAAACCTTTCTCGGGTTGGTTCTGATATAGGTTTGGTTTATTTGACCTTTAAAATAGCCAAATTTTCCGGTATTTTGATTGAAAAAGAAAAATTAATGGATATTGAACTAGCAGGAGGAAGTATGTTTAAATACGTGAAAGCTTTATCACTTGCAAAAAGATTAAAGATTGATGTTGACCCCGGACAATTAGAAGCAGATGTAGTTGAAAAACGTGATGTTATTAAAGTAATTTTTGCCGTAAATTACGCACGGAAAGAACAAGTTGAATTTACTTATAAAAGAGGTATCCGTTTAGACCGTGAAGGGCATGATGTAAATGAAGTTGTTAGCTGGGCAGTAAATCCAAAAATAATAAATATTGTTCCCGAAGAAGTTTTATCAAAAGACGGAATTAGTATGAAGCTTTTCCCAAATGTTACTGTGCGTGGAAAAATAGACATGTATCTTAGAGGTTCAAAAGACGAAATACTTAATGACCGTGTAAACGAAGCAATTACGAAAGAAGTAGAACAATATGATACTTTTAGAATGGTCATGGAGTCTTTAGATGATATTGCCGTTAATGTTTTTAAACGTTTAAACGGAACAGTGGATAAAAAAGATTTTCAATACCTTAGTGAGGATGAAATTAAGCAAATAAATGAAAAAGAAACTAAATTAAATAAAGGAAGTGCCTATGAAGTGCTGGATGTAAGTATCCCAAAACTAGAAATTGGTTCAGATGCTTATGCTGAAATAAAGAAAGAACATGCCGAGATAAATAAAATAATTGCCAAGACAAAATCAGAACAACGTAGATCCGAAGCACATGCAAAAGAATTAGAAGCCAAAGCTAAACTTATTGAAGCCGAAGCCAAATTACAAGAAGGAATGGCACATGCTTTTAAAAAAGGAAAAATGAATACAAAAGAATATTATAAAAAAGAAATTTTTGATGATGATAAGTCCAAAGTATTTGGTGAAGAACATGGAAATGAGCATTGAATGCCATCAATTTTGAATTTTTAGAATGTAGCTAAATACAATTATATAAAGATTTTTTTCATCATTCAGCTTATTTATTAAACTTTTTTTGTATTTTTGTAAAGTATAATAGAATTTTAAATTAAATAATTGCTAATAAACCCCCGATGAAAACAAAATTTTTACTGATTTTAGCAATTTTTTCTTTACTGTTAGCAGCATCATCCTGCACAAAGGATACAACAACTGATAACAGCAGGGAAGAAAGTATTGCTGAAATAGATTTCTCAGGTGCACAGGAAGAACAAGACATTACTTCCTCATCAGATACCTATGGAGCGGGTACCATCATATTCATTATATTTTCAGGTTTAATTCTTGGTCCCGGTTTGATACTTTTTTTCTACTATTTTATACCACTAGGGCTATGGTACGAAGCACGATTATCCGGTGTTAAAGTTTCTTGGACTACTTTAGTAATTATGCGCTGGCAAAGAATACCGCAAGACCTGATTTTAAAAACATTAATTAGAGCAGAAAATGCGGGTTTGCATCTTAATGCACGCGAACTTTCCGATCATTATTTGGCAGAAGTTGATATTGAAAAAGTAGTAAACACACTGATACGTGCAATAAATGCAAATTTGGATATTCCGCTAAATGTATTGGCAGCTCAATTTTTGGCAAAAGTAGATGTTGAAAAAGTAATTCATGCACAAATTACCGCAAAAAATGCCGATTTGGATATTCCACTGAAAGTATTAGCCTCGCATTATTTGGCACAAGTAGATGTAGAAGAGGTTGTTGACGCACTCATTACTGCACACAATTCCGGTTATGAAGAAATGACACTTGATGATTTAAAAGAACACTTTTTAGCCAATGGTGATGTAAAAAGAACTGTAGATGCATTTGTGTCTGCACGAAAAGCAAATTTACCAGATTTTGAGTTTAAAGATATAGCAGCTATTGATTTAGCAGGAATTGATGTAATGAAAGCTGTTGAAGCTGCCATTACCCCACGAGTTGTTGAAACATCGGGTGTTAGCGGTGTTGCAAGAGATGGAGTTCAAATTACCATGAAACTTAAAGTTACCCTTCGGGCTAAAGTCAAATCAATAATTGGTGGTGCTAGTGAAGAAACAGTTTTGGCACGGGTTAATGAAAGTTTATCATCAGAAATTGGAAATGCCCCAAGTCATCAATATATCTTAAAAAATCCTTTCGAGTTAGCTGAACGGGTAGAACAAAAGCATTTGGGTGATGGCACTGCTTTTGAGATTATCTCTATTGATGTATCGGATATGCAAATTGGAAAAGACATCAATGCAGAATTGATGACCGAAAGAGCTAAAGCACAAGCAGAGCTTGCTAAAGCAGAAGTAATTAAAGCAGAAGAAAAGGTACAAAAAGCCATGGCTGCCGCATTTATCGATGGTAATTTAAGCATTCATGATTATCATAAAATGATGAATACCGAAGCAGATACTAGAATGCGTCATTCAATTGGCGAATCGGCAAAAAAGAAAGGTAAAGGCAAACATGGTGAAAATGACAGCGAAGAAGAAAATAATCATTAATTCTAAGACATATAAATATCCAAAAGAAGAGACTTCTGTTAAGCAAGTCTCTTTTTTAAGTAATACCCATTTTAACCTTAAATCCGCAGGTATGTTTGTAAC
>JALWNR010000866.1 GCA_027083715.1 Bacteroidales bacterium | reverse complement strand
GGATTAAATATGGAAGAGCTGACACATAAAGGAATAAGTTATTTAAAAGCAGGAGATGGTAACACACTTGTTTTGCTGCACGGATATTTAGAGTCAAAAGAAATTTGGATAGATTTTGCAAAAGATTTAGCCCGAAAATTTCAGGTAATAGCAGTTGATTTGCCCGGACACGGAAAAAGTGAATTGCCTGCAAGCAATTTGACTGTTGAAAAAATGGCAGAGGCGCTTAAAAATGTTTTGGATACGGAAAATATAAAAAAGTGTTTTCTTGTCGGGCACTCAATGGGTGGATATGTTGCTTTGGCTTTTCTTGATTTATACCCTGAATATTTGGCTGCCTTGTCTATATTTCATTCAAGTCCGTATGCAGATACGGATGAAAAGCGTGCAAATCGCGACCGCGAAATAAATATTATCCGGCAAGGGAAAAAAGCACAAGTATATTCTGCGCATTTTCCGAAAACTTTTGCTGAAGAAAATGCAGAAAAATTTGCCACGGAAATTGGAAAAATGAATGAACACGCTAAAAATATGCCTGATGAGGGTATTATTGCTGCTTTGAAGGCAATGAAAAACCGACCAGACCGCTCAGAATTATTAAAAAACACAAAAATACCAGTACAATATATAATAGGTGAAAAAGATAATTTTATTCCGATGTCAATTCTGGAAAAATTAAAATTACCGGAAAATTCAGAATTGGTAGTTCTGGAAAATTCCGGGCACATGGGCTTTATCGAAGAAAAAGAAAATGCAATAAAGGCTATTGAGGAATTTGCTAAAAAACATTTTGCATAAAAGACTGATATTATGATTTTTCGTTTATTAATTTGGTTTCTATTCTTAGTAGGAGGAACTGTATTAGGTGTTTATTTGGATATGAGTTTGTTTCCCAATATACTGAAAAATATTTTGTGGCATATTATTAGTTTTGCAATTGGCTTGGCTATACTCAAAATTGTGATGACTATTAGCAGAAATACCGGAAGGACATTGGCAAAATATGGTCGTGAGGGTGAAGTTCCGCGCATGGAAACCAACCGTTTGGTAAAATCAGGCATCTATTCGTGTATGCGTCACCCCATGCATTTGGGATTAATGTTATTTCCTGTGGCTGTAGCCTTTCTTTCAGGAAGCGTTAGTTTTATTCTGTTTATTGCTCCGGTTGAAATTATTTTTATGATTATAATGATTTTTAGCCTTGAAGAACCTGAAGCAATACGCAAATTCGGACAAGAATATATAAACTACAAAGAAGATGTACCTGCCTTTAATTTTTCAAAAAATTGCTTGAAAATCTTATTTGAAAAAATTGAAAAATAACAATACATATTTTATCGGGATATTCTTGAATTTTGCAACAGGTACCCGTATTGCTGTTTCTTTTTTTACAACTCAATATATTCTAAGCTTTTCCATACAAAATACATGGTAGAAAAAATGGCAGATAATATTGGTAAAAGGTTATAACTTTTCCGCAACAAAACAAAGCGTGGAGCACTATAAAAAACGGCATATAAAGGAAATATTGCTACAAACTCAATGAAACGCGATGTTCTGTTTGGATCTGCAACATGGTTAGGATCAAAAAGTTGAAATTTCCACAAGGCGGTTGAAAAATCAACAAATAATGATACAATAATCAGTACAGGAACATATATGTAGAAATAATTTGCTTTTCCTAAAAAAAATCGTGGTTTAAATTTCAGAAAAGCAAAAACAAACATTACAAAATAAAGTCCTATCAATATCATAAAATAAGTAGCTTGTTGATTATCTGTAAAATTACTATTACGATCTGTTACGCCTAGAATATCAGATGAAGGCATTAAAAGAATAATTCCATAACCGGCAATCATTATAAATGTTAAATATTCAGAAGCTTTTTGAATTTTATTTGGAGCCCTTTTTGTTTC
>JALWNR010000865.1 GCA_027083715.1 Bacteroidales bacterium | reverse complement strand
CTTTTAGGGCTTTATAATCTCGAAAATCCGCATAATTACCGGGAAAGCTGAAAATATTACCATCTTTTTCAAATACAAAAAGTTGCTCTACTACTTTGTCCATAAAAAAGCGGTCGTGTGATACGATAAGCACATTACCATCGAAATTTTTAAGGTATTCTTCCAGTACGTTCAGCGTTTGTATATCAAAATCGTTGGTTGGTTCGTCAAGTATCAGGAAATTTGGATTTTTCATTAAAACCGTCATCAAATAAAGACGTTTTCGCTCGCCACCGCTGAGTTTTGAAATGTAATTGTAGTGTTTTTCTTTTGGAAATTGAAAATATTCCAGAAACTGTGCGGCAGAAAGTTTGCTGTTTTTTCCTACAGGAATGACTTCCGAAATTTCTTTGATTACTTCAATCATTCGCTTGTCCTTATCCAGATTAAATCCGGTTTGTGTGTAATAGCCAAAAACTACGGTTTGTCCTTTATCAATTGTTCCGCTATCAGGTTGGAGATTTCCTGTGATGATGTTCAAAAAGGTACTTTTTCCGCTGCCGTTGGGTCCTACAATTCCTATTTTTTCTTTGCGCCCGAATTTGTAGGTGAAATTGTCGATAATTTTTCGCTCGCCAAACGATTTGCTGATATTGAGTACATCCAGCACTTTTTTACCCAAACGGGCGGTATTAATTTCCAGCTTTTGACTCTCCTCCGTAATGTTTTGATGTGCTTTTTCTTTGATTTTGTAAAAATTGTCGATACGGTATTTGGCTTTGGTGGCACGTGCTTGCGGCATGCGGCGCATCCATTCCAGTTCTTTACGGTACAAATTGCTTGCTTTATCAATCTCGGCTTGAAGCTGTTGCATGCGCTCGGCACGTTTTTCAACGTAATACTGATAGCTTCCTTTGTAACGATAAGCTCCTTCGCGGTTCAGCTCAATGATTTCATCACAAACATTATCCAGAAAATAGCGGTCGTGCGTAACCATCAGGAGGCTGATTTTTTCGTTTTTCAGAAATTTCTCCAGCCAGTCAATCATCTCTAAATCAAGGTGGTTTGTAGGCTCATCAAGCATAACAATATCGGCTTTGTCAATTAAGGTAGTTGCCAATGCTACGCGCCGTCTTTCACCTCCTGAGAGTGTGCCCATTTTGCGATAAAAATCTTTGATTTTTAATTTATCCAGAATTTCCTTAATTTTTTGTTCGTAATCCCAGGCATCGGCAGCGTCCATTTGTTCAATGGCAGTTTGCAATTTTTGTGCATCTTCGCTAAGAATAGCCTCTTCGTAATTACGAATTATTTTGCTGATGTTATCCGATTGATAAAATATATGGTCGAGAATTTTTTCTTCGGGTTTGTATTCAGGGTTTTGTTGCAAAAAAGCGATGCTGGTGTCTTTACGAAAACTAACTTTTCCACTGTCGGCAATATCTTTTCCGGCGATTATATTTAATAAAGTAGATTTTCCGGTTCCGTTTTTGGCAATCAGGGCAATTTTTTGATCCTGATGCAGCCCGAATGAGATATTTTCAAATAATATGTTTTCGCCAAAAGCTTTGCTAAGATTTTCTACTTGTAAGAGATTTATCATTGTTGGATTGTTAGGTATTTTTGTTTAAAGATGCAAATATAGCAATACTTTGCTAATTAGTGTCTGTCCATAAAGTCATTGAATTGAAAAAATACCTTTTTGCGCCTTTTTGCTTTTTTCGTTTTGCCTAATACCTAAGCATTTGCTGCAACGAAAAAAACAAAAATTCATCAAAAATCTAATTTTTTCAAAAATCAAGCACTTTATAGACAATAGTTCGTTAAATTTTAAGCGGCAATTTTGCCGAAATTAATGAGTTCTTTGACATTCTTGTTATTTTTTAGCTTGTACGCAGGCACAGCGAACACGTCAATAAATCTTTCAAGTAGTAATG
>JALWNR010000864.1 GCA_027083715.1 Bacteroidales bacterium | reverse complement strand
AATATAAATCTCATCAAAACCTGAAAGCCTTAGAATGGTTGTGAGTAACATACGAGTATTTTTTTGTGCGGTTTTTACAATACCCAAATCATCAATGCTTTGACGAATATCTGCCTCGCCCTGACGATATAAATCATCTTTGGTAGCAACATTAATTGAATTCCATTTAAATATAGCAGCCTGATCGGTATATTTTTCAATTACCTTAAATCCTTCGGCAGGGTAAGAAAAGTTAATTATTTCAATAGGAGGTAGTAATATGCTTATGCGTGTTCCGTCAATTTTAATGTCTTCCTCTCTTAATTTATCCAAATCAATACCTGCTTTTATAGTAGCTTCTGTTTCGGCAAAAAAATAAGCATCTTTTGCCAGCCAGTTTTGGTCTCTGGTTGTGATTACTTTGGTTACTACATACTCAACGGTTGCAAGCTTTGCTGAGTTTTTTAATTTACTGATTACAAGAGCTCTATCAGGGTTTTGATTGCAAGAAGTGTTAAAAAGCAAGAGTAAAATCAAAGTACAAGTACCAAGTTTTTTAATAATAAGCTTCATAATTATCTGCTTAAAGTAAGGTTTATTTAGAAATAATTAAACAAATATAGTAAAAATGTATAATTAGCACATAATTATCATAATAAAAATTAATTATTATCAATTATTTTGTATTTTAGTTTGTAAAATTTTTAATGATGAATAACGACGAACTTATATTAATCATAGCTGCAAGTTTGGTAGCCGGACATATTTTATTGGGTATTATATGGTTGATTGTAAAGATAATGAAGGCTGATAAAAAGAAAAATGAAAAGGAAAAGGAAAATGATGTTGAAAAATAGCTTAGTTGTTTTGCTGATTTTCATGATAATGACGTATTAAAAACTTATACGAAAATTATCAATGCGGGAAGAAAAAAAATGGCTTCCGTAATAATTCTATAGCGTTCATTGTTTTCAAAATAGGTTTTTTGTTTATGAATTAGTACTTGTATCACACCGATTAATAGTATTATAAAGCTCGACCATAAATAAATTTTGTTAGTAGAAAAAAAAGAATTGGCAATAAGTAGTAGTATAAATGATGCAGTTAGTAACAGGTACATTATTAATATTGACTTTTTTATACCTACCATGATAGGAAGAGAACTAAATGCATCATGTTTGTCTTTGTCATATTCAAATATTGCAATAAGTAATATATCTGACCAAACTGTCAGGAGAAAGGAGCTAAATATTAGAATTTGACTTACTTTTATATTTGGATAAGCTTCAATAAAGGGTGTAATAAAAATTCCTATGGTGTATATAAGCGCTACGATGAATTCTTTTTGCATCCAAAGTGTTTTTTTTGCATTGAATAAAAATATAGTCAAAAAATATATGGCGATGAAAAGACTTACCGTTAAACCTGCTTCTACTATTTTGGGTTGAAGAAATCTGATACTCAGGAATAAAACAAGTATTAAAAAACAAACTTCAAATACGACCAATAATTTAAAATATTTACGGTAAAATAATCTGCGTTTGGCAGGTGCTTTATTTTTAGATTGCAGGCTGTCTAAAAGATGGTCTGCCGTATATATCATCCAAACACTTATTCCAAGAATTGACAACCAGCAATAATTAATATTTGTGTGTAATAGTTTTGCTGCTAATATACCACCGGACATTGCTCCTAGGACAACATCCAAAGATAAAAAATTAAAATATTTATAAAAAGTGATAAATTTCATTAGAACTTATTTGCTTACAAATTAATATCTAATCAGATAAAGGTACTGGTTTATCATAAAGATTTGTCTTAATAAATATTTTTTTTAATTTAGGACATTAAGATTATTTATTCTATGTTAAAATATTTACAGGTAAATATATTTTTTCTTTTTCTTATTCCAATAATTCAGCTAAATGCACAAAATTCAAA
>JALWNR010000863.1 GCA_027083715.1 Bacteroidales bacterium | reverse complement strand
GATTAACACAATATTAATTGTTCTGAAACGCGATGGAAAATAATTTATTTAATGAGTGAAATTCCTAATTTTAAAGATATTCTTTCTGCACACGAAAGAATAAAACCTTTTATTCATAAGACACCGGTTTTAAGTTCAGAAAGCATCAATAAAATAACCGGTACATCTTTATTTTTTAAATGTGAAAACCTACAAAAAGTGGGTGCTTTTAAATTCAGAGGAGCAAGTAATGCAATTTTGCAATTGAATGAAGCGCAAAGAAAAAAAGGAGTAGCAACACATTCATCCGGTAATCATGCGGCAGCATTAGCTTTAGCAGCAAAAAATGCAGGAATAAAAGCTTATGTGGTTATGCCCGAAAATGCTCCTGAAATAAAGAAAAAGGCAGTAAAATCATACGGAGCAGAAATTACTTTCTGTACACCTACACTTGAAGCACGCGAAAGCACTTTGCAAGAACTTATTAAACAAACCGGTGCAGTTTTTATTCATCCATACGATAATTCTCAAATTATCTGCGGACAAGGCACTGCTGCATTGGAACTTTTGCAAAATAAGAATGATTTAGACATTGTTATGGCTCCGGTTGGTGGTGGTGGATTAATAAGTGGAACTGCAATTGCGACAAAAGGTTTGGATACTAAAATAAAAGTTTTTGCAGCAGAACCAGAGATGGCTGACGATGCCTATCGTTCATTCAAATCAGGCATGCTTTTACCTTCGGTAACCCCCAATACTATTGCTGATGGCTTAAGAACATCTTTAAGCGAACTCACTTTTAAAATTATCTTAAACAAAGTAGATATTATTTTAACTGTAAGTGAAAAATCCATAATTAAAGCAATGAGATTAATTTGGGAGCGAATGAAAATAATTGTTGAACCATCATCCGCGGTGCCATTAGCAGCAATACTTGAACATTCTTTAATGTTTGAAGGGAAAAAAGTTGGAATTATTATTTCAGGAGGAAATGTTGATTTAAGCAATTTGCCTTTCTAAATTTTACTCAATCAAAAAATCAGCCTCAATCGGATAATGATCGGAAAGTTCTACTTTATACCTTTTATAATTATATGATCTTAGTTTTGGTGAATGTAAAATATAATCAATCCTGAAAATTGAAAAGCGATGAATATAAGTACTTGAAAATCCAATACCGGAACGCATAAAAGCATCAGTAAGGTTTCTGGTTATTCGATGATACGAATAAGAAAAGGGCGGATCGTTAAAATCGCCGCAAACAATTACTTTATATGGAGATTTTTCTAAATGTGCAGCAATTAAATCTACTTGACGTGCACGGTTTATATAAGCTGTTTTAAGCTTTCTGAAAATGTTTTTATAATGAACTGCATTACTCAATGTATCATTATCTAAATTATCAATAGCCTGATAATCAACATCTCCAAGATGAACAGATTCTAAATGAACGTTATACACACGAAAAGTATCTTTGTTAACTTTAATATCTGCATAAATACAAAAATTTTCAAAGTTTTCTAACTTAACTACTCCTTTATAAACAATAGGATACCTTGAAAATACAGCTATTCCGTGATGATAAACTTTACTTTTGTTTTTGGCAAAAGATACATATTTATAGCTCAAATCTGAATTTTTTTGTAATGAATCAACTGCATTTTTTCCATACCGCTTGCTCGAATAAAATTCTTGCAGGCAAACAATATCGGCTTTGGCATCTTTAATAAAATCATAGGTTTTTGTTCGTCTGGTTTTATCTGCCGACCAGTTCCAAAGATTAAACACACGAACGTTATAGGATAAAACCTTTAATGATTTTTCATTTTTGTTAAACTCTTTTTTATTAAAGTTTATTTAAAAAAAAATTACTAAAAAATTCCAACCAATGATAATAGCAAATGATGAAATTAAAACAAATTTATCACTATGCCAAAGACATAAT
>JALWNR010000862.1 GCA_027083715.1 Bacteroidales bacterium | reverse complement strand
TCATTTACAACAGTAAACTCCGCTTTTATAATTCCAAAAAGCCTCCGAAGTATCGGAGCAGGCTTTGAATTTTAAGTTTCCAGGAGTGTCCTTTATTACATTTTTAAAAAATAAATGGTGCTAAAAGTACTAAAATTTTATTTAACCTTAAATCCGCAGGTATGTTTGTAACGAAAATTCAAAATGTGCGTCAGTATTGGTGTAGCGCAGAAAAAAGCAACGCAGACGTATCACTTGATACGGCGAGTAGGTTTTTTCGAGCATTGCCAATAATGGCGTGCAGTTTGGATTTGCAGTAAAAGATACTTGCGGATTTAAGGTTTAAACAACTTACTTGAAAAGAGACAATATATTATTTATATTTACAAAAAAATTACATTATGGGAATATTATTTAAAACAGCCAAATCATTAATTGCCTCAATCAACAGCTTTTTGGATACTATTGATGAAGGTGCACTGGTTTTTAAAAACGGAGTAAAAAACTATCTGAACAAAGAAGAAAAAGAATTTGCCGATAATATTCAGAAAATTCTGGATATGGAATCGCATGCAGACAAGCTGAGAAAACAAATTGAAAATGATTTATACATATACTCATTACTTCCGCAGTTTAGAAGCGATGTGATGGTTTTATTAGAAAAGTTGGATGATATTATTGATACATCCAAAGAAAACATGCTGCAATTTGATGTAGAGGGTCCCAATATACCTCCTGATTTGAATAATGATTTCATAAAACTTGTAGATGCATCGGTTCTTTCGGTTGAAAACATTATACCTGCTGCAAGAGCTTATTTTACAGATGTAAATGCGGTTAAAGACAAATTGCACAGGGTATATTTTTACGAACGCGAAGCTGATTTACTTGCCGATAACATCAAAAGAAGGCTTTTTAAGGAGATGACACAACTTGATTTAGCAGAAAAAATACACTTACGCTATTTTGCTCTTCATATTGAAAGCTTGTCGGATGTTGCACAGGAAGTTGCAGACCTTTTATCAATTATGGCAATAAAACGCAGTTTATAAAGTTATGGTATTTTTCTTTTTAACAAGCGGATTGTTTTTGGGTTGGTCTTTGGGAGCCAACGATGCTGCCAATGTATTTGGCTCGGCAGTAGGTACCCGTATGGTGCGTTTTAAAAAAGCAGCTGTTGTTGCAAGTATATTTGTAATTATCGGTGCCGTATTGCAAGGAGCAGGAGCATCACACACCTTAGGAAAACTGGGAAATATTGATGCCATAGCCGGAGCATTCACAGTAGCTTTGGCTGCAGCACTTACTGTTTTTTACATGACAAAGTTCAAACTTCCTGTTTCTACTACTCAGGCAATTGTTGGCGGAATTATCGGCTGGAACCTTTACACCGGAAATCCGACTGATATGAATTCGCTGACCAAAATTTTAACAACATGGGTAGCCGGACCAATTCTGGGTGCTGTTTTTTCTATTATTTTGTATTATCTTTTTAAGCTCGCTGTTAACAAAATCAAGCCGCATTTACTCAAACTGGATGCTTTTTTGCGCATGGCACTTATTGTGGTAGGTGCATTTGGTTCTTATAGTTTGGGAGCAAACAATATTGCAAACGTAATGGGAATATTTGTTTCCTCTGTTCCATTGCCCGAAATTGATTTTTTTATTTTTAAGTTAAGCGGTGTACAGCAATTGTTTTTACTCGGAGGAATTGCAATTTCAGTGGGTATTTTTACTTATTCAAGAAGAATTATGGAACAGGTGGGTGGTAATATTGTACATTTATCGTCCGAAGCAGCTTTAGTGGTAGTTTTAGCCCAGGCGATGGTATTATTTATTTTTTCATCTCAAAGTTTGTCTGATTTTTCGGTAAGTCTGGGGCTTCCACCAATACCTTTAGTGCCGGTTTCCAGTTCGCAGGTAATTGTGGGTTCAATCATTGGAATTGGAATTTTAAAAGGAGGCAGAGAAATAAAATACGGTGTACTTGGAGAAATTGCTATTGGCTGGGTAACCACACCTGTTATTGCCGGATTAATTGCTTTTTTTGCCTTATTTTTCATGAACAATGTATTTAAACTGAAAGTTACGCAGGACAGCGAATTAATTAATCCGTTTGCTAAAAAAGAAGCACCGGTAGATTCTCTGAACCGGGAAAAACCCGATACAAGTATTTTCACCGATGCATTTCAAAAACAAAAAGAAAAAATAATGATAGATACCACAAACTCGGTACAGCTCGATTCCGTTATCGGGACAGATAAAAATAAATAGCA
Source organism: Bacteroidales bacterium (assembly GCA_027083715.1). Classification (GTDB taxonomy): domain Bacteria; phylum Bacteroidota; class Bacteroidia; order Bacteroidales; family NBLH01; genus NBLH01. The sequence goes on along the minus strand of JALWNR010000862.1, from coordinate 6,401 downwards.
AATAAACAAAAACAAATGGCACAAGAAATAGAACGCAAATTTTTAGTTAAAAATAAGGATTTTAAAAATCTGACAGAAAAAAAAGTACGAATTACACAGGGTTTTTTATCCAGTGTAGCAGAAAGAACCGTACGTATCAGAATAAAAGAAGATAAAGCGTATATTACCATAAAAGGATTATCGAACAAAAGCGGAACATCGCGCTACGAATGGGAAAAAGAAATTCCTGTACATGAAGCAAAAGAGCTTTTGGAACTTTGCGAACCCGGAATCATTGACAAAACCCGTTATTTAATCAAGGCAGGAAAACATATTTTTGAGGTAGATGAATTTTACGGAGCTAATGAAGGTTTAATTATTGCTGAAATTGAACTGGATGATGAAAATGAAACATTTGAAAAACCCGAATGGCTGGATAAAGAGGTAACCGGAGATACAAAGTATTATAATGCCCGACTTTCAAAAAATCCTTATAAAAACTGGAATCCTGAAAAAAATAATAAACACTAAAAACCCTATACCATGTTAAACATTGCATTATTCGGACCGCCCGGAGCAGGAAAGGGAACACAATCGGAATTTTTAATTAAAAAATTTAACCTGTTTTATATTTCAACCGGCGATTTACTTCGTAAAGAACTGGCAAATGAAACAAAACTGGGTTTGCAGGCAAAAAGTATTATTGCCAAAGGAGGCTTGGTTTCTGATGAAATTATTGTTCAGATTATTGAAAAAACCATAAAAAATAACCCTGATGTAAACGGATTTTTATTCGATGGTTTTCCGCGTACCTTTGTTCAGGCATACATTCTTGAAGGACTAATGATAAAATTAGGTACAAAACTCGATTTACTGATTAGCATTGAAGTACCCGAAGATGAATCGGTAAAACGATTACTTGACAGAGGAAAAACATCCGGCAGGCTGGATGATAACGAAGAAGTTATCAGAACACGCTTGCGCGAATACCACGACAAAACATTACCGGTACTTGATTTTTTCAAAGAGCGCGGTAATTATGTAGCAATCAACGGAATGCAAAGTATCTCCGAAGTTACCAATGATATTGTACAGGTTATCAACAAAGAGTTAAGCAAAAAACTGATTAATATTGTCATTTTTGGATATCCCGGCTCCGGCAGAGGCTCTTTGGGCAAAGCTCTGGCTGAAAAATACAATCTGGAATTTGTGGCTACAGGTGCCATGCTGGATGAAGAAATCAAAAAAAACACCAAAATAGGAAAACAAGTTAAAGAATTGTACGAAACAGGGCAATTAGTGCCTGATGAAATAGTCATTCGCCTGATTGAACAGAAAATTGAAAATTCAAAAGGAGTAAAAGGCTTTATTTTCAAAGGTTATCCGCGTACACTGGTTCAATCATACATCCTTGACGGGATGTTGCGCAAACACGACTCATCCATCAACAAAATATTTGAAATAGAAGTAGATACACTAGAATTAATCCGCCGCCTGGACAAACGAAGCAAAACAGATAAGGCAATGCCTTATGATTCCAGCACGGAGCGTATTGTACAACGGCTGGAAGAACACAAAACCAAAACTATTCCTGTAATTGAAAAATACAAGGAAATTCATGATGTAACTGTTATTGACGGTACTCCGCCTTTTGATGAAGTATTTAAGAATTTATGCAAAGAAATTGAAAATAGTTTTAAAAATCTGGTGGCAGATTAAAATTATTTGAAATCAAATCAATCAGGAAAGTTGATTTAAGAATTAATTATTCAATTATGGTGTTTGTAAGTTTTACTCATTAATAAATCCAATTCTTTGCACCTCTTTCTTTAATTGTAACTATAACATTTTACCATCCCTAACGGTATTGTCTTTTCTGCACAATATATTTTATTCGATTTTCCTTCCAAATTAATAAATCATTTTCATATTTATCTAAAAATTTTAAATTTGTATAATAAAATTTTAAATATATAAATAGGTAACTATGAAAAAGGTATATGTTTTTTTGATTGCAGTATGGATATTTTTTTCTTCCTCTGCCCTAGCACAAATCACAAAGCCTGAGGATTTTTTTAAATTTAAACCCGGAACAGACCGTATGTTGTTTGATTACGAACAGCTAATTGATTATTTAAAGATTATAGATAAAGAATCGCCTCGCGTAAAAATGATTCAGATTGGGAAAAGCATGATGAACAAGCCGATGTATGTGGTTTTTCTTTCTTCCGAAAAAAACATTAATAATCTGAATCGTTTAAAACAAATCAACGAAGAACTTGCCATAAACGGTCAATTAACGGAAGATCAGGTTTCGGATTATGCGAAAGAGGGTAAAGTTTTTATACTGGCAACACTATCCATGCATGCAAATGAAGTGGGACCCGCACAAACAGCTCCTCTGGTTGTTTATCAAATAGCTTCAACCAATGATGATAAGCTGCTTGCTAATTTAGATGATGTTGTTTATATGCTGGTTCCAAACCACAATCCTGATGGAATGGATATGGTAGTACATAATTATTTGAAATACAAAGGGACTAAATATGAAGGGACATGGTACCCCGGTGTTTATAATAAATACGTGGGACATGACGACAATCGCGATTTCGTAACGCTCTCTCAATCAGAAACAAAAGCAATCAATCGTTTATATAATGATGAGTGGTTTCCGCAAGTAATGGTTGAAAAGCATCAAATGGGTTCTCGTGGAGTACGCTACTTTGTACCGCCCAAACATGATCCGATAGCAATGAATGTGGACGCTGAACTATGGACATGGGATGGAATTTTTGGTATCGGAATGCAAAAAGACATGACAGAACAAGGCTTAAAGGGTGTTGCATTTGGATATGCTTTTGATGATTATTGGCCCGGCTCAACCGAAACATCACACTGGAAAAATATGATTTCAATGCTTACTGAGGCTGCCAGTGTAAAAATAGCTACCCCAATTTATCAGGAAGATAATGAACTGATTGTTAGCGGAAAAGGATTGGCAGAATACAAAAAATCAGCTAATTTTCCGGATCCGTGGCAAGGGGGATGGTGGCATTTGTCGGATATTGTAAAATACGAACTGGCTTCAACTTTCTCGATGATTAATACCGCATCTTTGCACAAAGAAGAATTGTTGAAACTACGCAACAGACTGTGTAAGAAAGAAATAAACAAAGGTAAAACGCAAGCACCTTACTATTATATCATGCCTTTAAAGCAGCATGATAAAGGTGAGTTAGTTCGTTTGGTAAATTTATTGAAAGAACACGGAATTAAAGTATATCAGCTTACCGGTAATTTAAATTTAAACAATACTTTATATCAAAAAGGAGATATTGTAGTTCCGCTTGCTCAGCCGTTCAGGGCTTTTATCAAAGAAGTTATGGAACATCAGGAGTTTCCGGTACGTCATTATTCCAAAAACGGAAAATTAATCATGCCTTACGATATAACCAGTTGGTCGCTTCCGTTGCACAGAGGCATTACAACTGATGAAATAAACAAAGTTTATCCTGACATTGAACAATCATTGGAATTAATAAAAGAAAAATTCAGCATAAAAAATATACAAATCCCTGATAAATATGTTTATGCTATTTTTCCTGCCGAAAGTAACGACAGCTACAAAGCAGCTTTTAAAGCTATTGGTATGGGTATGAAGGTAATGCGCTCAACGACTTTTTACCATGATAACGGATTAAAAGTTTCAAAAGGCAGTTTCTTCATTCCAAAAAATTCAAAAATGAAAGAAATATTGGCTGACATTGATATCAATCCGGTTTTTATTGAGCAGGATATTAAAACAGCAAAAAAAGAAATAAAAATGCCGCACATTGCTCTGGTAGAAACTTATATGCACGATATGGATGCCGGATGGACACGCTTTATTTTTGATAATTATCACATAAAATACAAAATTGTTCATCCCGGAGAATTTGAAAAAAACGATTTTACAAAAAACTTTGATATAGTTATTTTTCCTGATAATAATAAAGATATCCTAAAAGACGGAAAGTACAAAGGCAGAAATGGTACATATACCATCCCCTCCTATCCGAAAGAATTTACAAAAGGAATCGGCAATAAGGGCATGGATAATTTAATGAAATTTTTCAACAACGGTGGTATTATTCTGGCATGGGGGCGTGCATCACAACTATTTACAGGCAATTTATCCGTTCCGGTTAATGAAAAGGAAAAAGAGGATTTTATTCTTCCGTTTAAGGATATTTCGGAGAGTATGCAAAAACAAGGTTTATACTGCCCCGGTTCCTTTGTGCAAATCAATCTGAAAAAAGGTTTTGATATTACGCTGGGTATGCCTGAGCAAATCGGAGTTTTCTACCGCGGAAGACCCGTTTTTACCACCTCAATTCCAAATTTTGATATGGACAGGCGTGCGGTCGCAAAATTTCCTGAAAAGAATATTCTTTTGAGTGGATATGCTGAAAAAATAGAACTTATTGCAAACAAAAGTGCAATTGTATGGCTAAAAAAGAATAAAGGTCAGATGATTTTATTCAGCTTTAACCCTCAATTCAGGGCATCAACACCGGTTGCTTATAAACTTTTGTTTAACAGTATTTTAATTAAATAAATTTATTTAAGTGGGGGAGTTACATTTGGGACTTGAATTCAGTTCTAAAAACTCAAAGTTAGCTCCGCTACTTCTACCGGCAAATGAATAAGTAAGGTAGAAATTTAGATTTAACCGCAATAATTACCTTTGATGAGGTGCTTCGCAGTTCACCAAAGGTAATTTTGAGGATTAAAGGCATAGCTTTACAACAACTTAGGCAACACTTGCGAAGCAATGATTACAAAAACTAAAGCCACAGGATATACTGTTGCATAAGCAATAGGAGCTGCATTACAATCGCTTTTAGAGTTAACAACAGCCAGTCCCGGTGTGCTGGTCATTGCACCTGTAATTACACCCAGCAAACTTAAAAAATTCATTTTAAAAATATATTTACCGGCTGCAGCACCTATAAGTACCGGTACAATAGCAATAATTATACTACTGATAATTAATTCAAAACCATTATGTTTTATAGCTTCTATGAAATGTGTACCGGCTTGTGTTCCAACCGATGCCATAAAAAGCAATAATCCGAGTTCGCGTAAAAGTTGATTTGCAGAACCCGACATTGACCATATAACAGGACCTGTTTTCCCCAAACGGCTTAATAATATACCAGCTGCTAAGGTCCCGCCGGTCATTCCTAAATTAATTGAAAAATTACCTATCGGAATATTTATTTCTCCCAACAAAATACCAATTAAGATACCTAATGCAATAGGCAAAAAATCAGTATGCGAAAGTATTTTGGTATCGTTACCTAATATTTTCTTTGCAGCAATTATTCCGTTTTTTCCTCCGCTTATTCTTAATCGGTCTCCAAACCGGAAAACACTATTTGCATTTGGGCTTATTTCTATACCACTTCGTTTAATTTTTAATACGGTAGTATGAGAATTTTTATTCAAATTAATTTCCGAATACTTTTTATTAACAATATCTTTATTGGTAACCAAGACCCATTCGGTTACGATTTCTTTACTATTGGGCATTTCACCAGTATATTCATTCCCTATAAGTATTTTAGCCTGTTCTATGGCTTTTTCAGTACCTATTACACGCAGAACGTCACCATTGTATATTTTTTCTTTGCCACCGGCAGGTCTTACCTTGCCATTATGCATAATTTTAGATAAAACCACATTTGCCATTTCTGAAATTCGTGTTTCTGCAATACTTCTGTTATCCATATTCGGATTTTCCACATTCAGATTAACGCCTTGCAATTCAGGATTATCCTTTCTTATACTATTTTTGTAATCAAGCTCTTCATTTTTTATGTTTACTTTAAAAAGAACGGGCAGAATATTAATTGAAATAATTACACCAATAACACCAAATGAATATGCAATTCCATAACCTACCGCTGCCTGAGAAGAACCGGTACTTTCAATTGCAGCCGCAAGTCCCGGGGTGCTGGTTAAAGCACCGTTAAAGATACCTATTGCAATATCCGATTTAAGATTGAAAATTTTGCTTAATGCAATAAACACTCCTGCCGCACTAAGTAAAGAAAGTAAAGTAGTAAGTATTAAAGAACGTCCGTATTTGCGAAAGGCTTCAAAAAAACCCGGACCGGCTTGCATGCCTATTGTGAAAATAAAAAGCAATAATCCAAATTTCATAAAATCATCAGGAACAATCATTCCAAAATGTCCTAACAGTAATGCAACAAAAATTACCGCTGAAATATCTAAAGAAAAGCCAAAAATTTTTATTCTGCCGATAATCATTCCAAAAGCAATGATAATAAACAAAGCAATATATCCGTGTGAAAAAAGTTCGTTCATTTGTTATTATTTTTTTGATTGCCTTAAACTTGCAACCCAGCACATAATAC
>JALWNR010000861.1 GCA_027083715.1 Bacteroidales bacterium | reverse complement strand
TCAATGCCTTCAAAATTTTCAATTTTAGTTTCAACACGCGTTTCTACAATGCACTCAGGCGTATAATTTGACAAAATAGACATTAAAATTGTACATTTTCGCTCGCTTGTTGTCCAATCTTCCTTTTCAGAAATGTAAATTTTAAGCTGTGCGGCAATTTCTTCAAGGCAGGAGTTAATAAAATTTGCTCCCATAGAATCTACCGTGTCAAATTTTACCAAAATTTGGTAATAATTTTCCATTTCAAAAGTTTTATCCACCAGCTCGATATCCATTATTCCACCACCGCGCTCGCGCATATTTTTTGTAATACTGTCGGTACTTTTTAAAAAAATATTGCACATTTGGGGCATTTCCTCCTTTAACTTTTTCACATCGCCCTGCCAGATAAAATGTACCTGACCAATTTTTGTGGTAGAAATTACATTGGTACGAAAACCGCCTTTATCTGCCCAAAATTTTGCAGCTTTTGATGCCGCAGCAATTACCGAACTTTCCTCAATTACCATCGGCACATGGTAAATTTTATGGTTGATGACAAAATTAGGCGCAATACTGTAAGGCAAATAAAAATTGGATAGCGTATTTTCACTGAACTCATCAAAAAGTTGTTGTTTTTTTTCATCAACGTGCCAATAAGACATCAGTTCGTTTTTCCCAAGCTCCTTATCATCAAACAAACTAATCAATTTATTCAGTTTTTCTTCTTTACTCAGCTTTGAAAAACCGTTTATTATTTTTGATTTCATATTTTTAGTTTCTGTATTTACAATATAAAAATGCAGTAATGCTACATTTTTAAAATTTCTAATAACTTTTTTACCCAAAATTTAAAACTCGTCACCTAGTTTCCGGTAAGCAGTTCTCAGTACCTAATATATTAATAACCGATCCACCAATAGTCAGACAAGTTTATCCAGTGGCTAATTACGAAATATTCAACACTCAATACATAACATACAATATTCAAATGACTAATGACAAGTCCCTGCATCTAGCCCGATACCTCACTTTACCTTTAAATAAGCATAAGCCATTTTCAAACCTTCAATTTGTGCTTTGACATAAGCTCTGAGTTTTTCATAATCCTGCATTGCATATTTTAAAAAAGCAGCAGCCTGACCATACACAGCCGGTAATTTGCTTTTATTAATTAAGTAGTAACCATCTAAAAATGAACTTATTCCTCCGGATATTATAATATTTTTCACTTTTACATTCTCTTGTTCTGCCAAATTATTTACATTTTCAAGCATTTCGTCAGCTGTGTGTCCGGTATTCATCAGCACGGAAAGTGTTTGCGAAAACTCATCATTGCTACGCAAAAGCTCCAGCTTTGAAAAATTGGTACCACCAAAAGCTGCAAATTCAATAGCTTCAAGCGGTAATTGCATCAAGCGGTTCAGGCTTTCAGAGCCCATCCCCTGTCCTACTTCTTTAACAATTAATTTCAGTTTACTTTTTTGTAAAAAATTTTCAATGGTATCAATCGGTGTATTTTTAAAGCGGTCACCTTCGGGCTGAAAAAATTCCTGCATAGGGTTTACATGAATAATAAGACCGTCTGCCTGTAATTTATCAACTACCCGTTCAATTTTATCCAAAGCGTTAGCTTCCAACAGCTGCTCTACCTGGCCTATCCCAAGGTTTGCATACAGCGGTAGCTCGTTTCCGATAAGAAATCGTACATTAAAATCGTCAAAACACGCATCGTCATCCAACAAACACCTGCATGAGCCCAATCCCATTCCTAAGCCAAACTCAGCTGCTACCTTTGCCAAATTACGATTTATCTTTCCGGCTTTTCCGGTTCCGCCAGTTATGCTCGAAATCCAAAGCGGAGCTTTCAAACTTTTTCCTAAAAAATTATACGTGGGCAAACTTACAGAGTGTCCACTCAAAAGCGGCTCGTAGATAAAACGGTTATCCCTTA
>JALWNR010000860.1 GCA_027083715.1 Bacteroidales bacterium | reverse complement strand
CATACCCGTTTTTTATCTGAATTTAAGTCTTAAAAATGAAGAAACTCAGGCACAAAAAAACAGTTTATTTCCTGTATCACAGCAAATTGTCGATTTAAGCCGTTTTGCCAATCAGGTAATAAAAAAACGTATTGAACAATTGCCCGAAGTGGCTATGGTCGATATTAGCGGATTAATTTCATCGGAAATACTAATCATTCCCGACAAGCAAAAAATGGAAAGTATGGGCATGAGTTTAAACAAATTGGAAAATCTGATAAAAAGTAACAATATAAAACTCGGTAATTTAGTCATTCGCGATGGGCAATATCAGTACAATATCCGTTTTGCCAATCATTTGCGCAGTAAAAAAGACATCGAAAATATTTATCTAAAAAAAGACAGTACTTTATTGCAAATCAAACAAATAGCGCAAGTTGTAGAACATCCGCAAAAGCGAAAAGGCACCGTTCTTTCCGATGGAAAAACAGCTATTTCCATGGCAGTCATTAAGCAATCGGATGCCAAAATACAAGATGTGGAAAAAGCATTAAGCACGCTTAGTGAACAATTAAAAAACGATTATCCCGATATTGAATTTACCGTAACGCGCGACCAAACCAAGCTACTCAATTATTCAATCAATAATTTGACACAAAGCCTTTTATTGGGTGGATTTTTGGCTTTTATTATCATGTTTGTCTTTCTGAAAGATATAAAATCGCCCTTGCTGATTGGTATCAGTATGCCCGTTTCCGTGATTATTACCCTTTTGTTTTTTTACCTTGGCGGGATTTCGATTAACATCATCAGTCTTTCGGGACTAATTTTGGGTATCGGGATGATGATTGACAATTCAATTATTGTAATCGACAATATTAACCAACACCGAGATCGCGGTGCCGTACTTGATTTATCGTGCATTAACGGAACAAACGAAGTTTTTCGTCCTTTGCTGAGTTCCATACTTACCACCATTGCCGTATATGTTCCTTTGGTGTTTGTGGGTGGAATTTCGGGCGCCCTGTTTTACGAGCAGGCATTGGCAATCAGTATCGGTTTATTTGTTTCACTGGCAGTTTCCATTACTTTAATCCCTGTGTATTATCATTTATTTTACAAAAAAAACAGCACCAAAAAAAGCATTCCTTTTCTTGAAAAACTGAACAAACTCGATTATGCAGCCCTTTACGAAAAAGGTTTTCGCATAGTAATGCGCCATCAGGCAATAAGTTTTACGGTAATTGTGTTGATGTTGTTTGCCTCTGCCCTACTTTTTACCGTTTTAAAAAAACAGCAACTGCCTGAATTTAAAACCGATGAAATGCTTTTGTACATCGATTGGAACGAACGCATAAACATCATTGAAAATCAAAAACGAACTCTTGCTTTATATCAGCAAGAAAAAAATAAATTAGTTCAATCGACCGGATTTGTGGGCGAGCAACAATTTTTATTAAATTTCGACAATCAAAATTCAACATCCGAAAGTTTAATTTATTTTAAAGCACAATCGCCTGAAGATTTAAAAATCTTGATAAGTAAGTATAAAGATTTTTTACAAAATAATTATCCGAAAGCACATTACCGTTTTCGTGATGCAGATAATATTTTTAATGTGATTTTCGGCGAAAACAAGGCACCGCTAATTGCGCGTTTACGTCCGGCACAAGCAGGTATTCAAATAGACAAAGCCGGTTTAAGCGATTTACTGTTCAGTTTGCGCAAACAACTGCCGCAATATCCCATACCTTTACCCGAAATGGAAGAACAAATGGTTTTACGCACCAATCCGGCACAACTTAAACTTTATGATGTGGAATATGCAGAATTATACAATAAAGTAAAAACGGCATTTAATGAGCATCATATATTCTCAATTGCCGGAAATGCCGGATTTTTACCGGTCATAATCGGTAATAAACCGCAAAATATAGAGCAAATTATTGCCCAAACCATGATTCAA
>JALWNR010000859.1 GCA_027083715.1 Bacteroidales bacterium | reverse complement strand
AATCTATACCGATTATTTTTCCCATTTGTTTTAGTATTTAATTTATAAATTTATTTCGTTAATTAATTCTTTTTTCAAATTCGCTCTGTCTTGTTCAATCATTATGCCAAGGAAATTTTTTGTTTTTTTCAGGTAATTTTGACTGAAAAGTATTTTTCAGGGCTAAATACTGTCATGTAAATATGACAAAAAGGCAGAAATATTAATTAAAAGTTCGTAAAGTTTATAAAGTAACTCTCGAAATTGAAAATATGAGTTTATATAAACCTATCCTTTTGTTCTTTTCAATAATAGATATACCTTTGTTATGAGAAAATAATATTTAATCAGGCAAATTAATAACAATGTCAGTACACAAAAACATAAAAAAAGTAACCACTCACGTACTTTTTGAGATGAAATTGCGTGGTGAGAAAATTTCAATGCTTACCGCCTACGATTATTCCATGGCAAAAATCATTGATCAGGCAGGAATTGATGTCATTTTAGTAGGTGATTCAGCATCAAATGTAATGGCAGGACATGAAACCACCATTCCCATTACTTTGGAAGAGATGATTTATCATGCTTCATCGGTTGTTCGTGCGGTTGATCGCGCATTAGTGGTGGTTGATTTACCTTTTGGATCCTATCAGGGAAACTCAAAACTGGCACTTTCGGCAGCCATACGCATTATGAAAGAAACCGGAGCACATGCTGTTAAATTGGAAGGTGGTGCAGAAATCAGAGAATCGGTAGAGCGTATTCTTAGCGCAGGTATTCCGGTTTTAGGGCATCTGGGACTTACTCCTCAATCCATTCATAAATTTGGCACCTATGTAGTACGGGCAAGAGACGAAGAAGAAGCCCGAAAACTTATTGAAGATGCACATCTGCTTGAAGAAATAGGTTGTTTTGGCTTGGTATTGGAAAAAATTCCAGCAAAACTTGCCGGTACGGTTGCTGAAGAGCTAAAAATTCCAATAATCGGAATTGGTGCGGGACATCAGGTGGACGGACAAGTATTGGTAATTCATGATATGTTGGGAATTACACAGGAGTTCTCGCCACGTTTTTTGCGTCGCTACCATAATCTTTCGGAAGAAATAAAAGGTGCCGTAATGAATTACATCAAAGATGTAAAAAATGTAAGTTTCCCGAATGAACACGAGCAATATTAAACCCGAATTAATCGTTAAGAAGCGAAGAATGAGCAAAACTAATGAGTAACTCCGATTTAGTGGTTCTCTGTTTTGGTGGAAAATAAAACAGATGAATGACTTAATTAATAATCAATTAGAATTTGCAAAATCTTTTATGATTATTTTGGCTTAAATCATTAGTTATCGGTTAATCAAAATAATTACACAACCCGATAGCCATATAACAGTTTAACAATACAAACTTTTGTTGTATATGAAACAAGCATGATTAAAATAACTTAACGAAGTGATCTCATGAGCTTGCGAATAATTATTAAACACATAAAGTAATGATTATTTTCATCATGCGGTTCTTCCGCAGTAGCGGAACAGGCTATGTGGCAACAGAAATAGTAAAAAATAACACATGAAATCATTAATCACTTTAATCACAGTAGCAGTACTGTTCACTGCCTGTAATCGCGATAGCGAAGGTTACTATACTGCTGAAAACGGATTAAAATATCAATATCTCAAAGAAAATCCGCAAGGAGAAAAGCCCAAAATTGGTGATTATGTGGAAATAAAAATGGCATATGCCAACAGCAGCGATTCCGTTTTGTTTAACACAAAAGAATTGGGCGGTTCTATAAAAATGCAAATTCGTAAACCCAAATATAAAGCATCCTACAATGAAGCTTTGCAAATGCTTAGAACCGATGAAAGAGCATTATTTAAAATCCGTGCCGATTCTTTTTACCTGAAAACACGCAAAGAAAAAATACCCGGGTTTATCAAAAAAGATGAATATTTAACTTTTGACATTGAGTTACTGAAAATTTTGGATAAAGAAGAAGTACGGAAAGAACAAAAAATACTGGATGAACAAAGAAAAACAGATGAAGATAAGCTGCTCAACTATTATCTGCAAGAAAATAAAATAAATACAGAACCGCTTATATCCGGTTTGTATTACATTAATACACAGGAGGGTACCGGAAAACTAGCACAAGCAGGCAGTGTTTTAACCGTTCAGTACACCGGAAAGTTTTTAAGCGGAGAAATATTCGATTCATCTTATAAAAGGAATCAGCCTTTTAGTTTTACCTTGGGAAACGGTGATGTAATAGCCGGATGGGAAGAAGGCTTTTCAAAAATGAAAGAAGGAGGCAAAGCTACTTTTATTATTCCTTCATATTTGGCATACGGCAAAAAAGGCTATGGGAAAATTATAGCTCCATATACTACCTTAATTTTTGAAGTTGAACTTCTTAAAGTGGATTAGTTCCCTAAGAGAATTTTGTTATACCGATACGCTTTTAGTAATCGGTTCTTAATACAAAACTAAAAGTCTATCGGCATTGTTTACTCCCGAATACTTTCGGGTACCTGTCCCGAAGATGGGGATACTTTTACAAAATATTTAAGCAACTAAGTCAATTTATAATTTAGCGAAGTGTTATTTAAAATAATTGTATCTTTGTATTTTGTAAATCTGTTTCTATGAGACAAAATAATGAAGTGAAACTTGGTGATGCTATTATGGCATACCTTAAAGCGATGGGGCTTGAACGTAAAATGCTTGAACACCGATTAATTAATTCATGGGGTGATACTTTGGGCAAAGCAGTGGCAAATAATACAGGTAATTTATATATATATAAAGGTGTTTTATTTGTAGAATTACGTTCTGCTCTGATTCGTCAAGAGCTGTTGATGATGAAAACTGCTTTAATTGAGCGTTTAAATCAAAATGTAGGACAAAAAATTATTACGAATATTGTTTTTCGATAATTTGATACAATTAAATTGATGATGATCAATCGCTATATTTTTGTTATGATAAAATCGTTCAAATATATTTTCTTTTTTCTTATTTTCGGATATAGTTTAAATGTTAAAGGACAAATTACTCCCAATCAAACAGAAAAATTGGAAACGGTTTTGGATTTGATTAGCATGTTTTATGTTGATTCATTGAATGATTCCGGAATAGTTGAAAAAGCAATTACCGCTTTATTAAAGGAATTGGATCCTCATTCTGTTTACATTAGTAAAGATAAAGTTCAAGAAATGAATCGGAATTTGTTTGGAGGCTTTGACGGAATTGGAATTACTTATAGTATTTTCAAAGATACGGTTTATATAATTCGTACCATAGAAGATGGTCCTGCCGATAAATCTGGTATAATAGCAGGAGACCGCATTGTGAGTATTGACCAAGAAAATATTGTTGGTAAAAATATAAGCGAAGAACATATCAGAAATCTTTTGCAAGGTAAAAAAGGTACAAAGCTTAAACTGGGTATAATCAGGCACGGAAAAAAAGAGCTGTTTTTTAAAGAATTAGAAAGGGATCGAATATTAATTAATAGTATTCCTGTTGCCTATAAAATTGATGACGATATTGCATACATTAAATTAGAAAGTTTTTCTGTAAATACTATTAAAGAATTTGAAGAAATAAGCCGTTCTTTTAGAAAAGAGAGAGTTCAAAATATTATTCTTGATTTAAGAAACAATGGAGGTGGATATTTAAGTACAGCAATTAGGTTGATCGATGAGTTTATGCCTTCGGATCGATTAATTATTTATACAAAAGGAAAAAATAATCCGAGATATGATTATTTTTCATCCGGCAAAGGACATTTTAAGCGAAGTAAATTAGTGATTCTTATTAATGAAAATTCGGCTTCGGCAAGTGAAATTGTTGCAGGAGCAATTCAGGATTGGGATAGAGGACTTATTGTTGGTAGGCGTTCTTTTGGAAAAGGATTGGTACAGCGCCCGTTTAATTTGCCCGATGGTTCAATGATAAGATTGACTGTTGCCCGCTATTATACACCTACAGGACGGTTAATACAGAAAAATTATGCTAATGGATATGAAAACTATGTAAATGAAGAAAATAACCGTTTTAAGCACGGTGAACTTTTTTTTAAAGACAGTATTTATTATGTTGACTCTCTCAAATATTTAACTTTAAACAGAAAAAGAACAGTTTATGGCGGCGGCGGAATTATTCCTGATATTTTTGTTGCAGTAGATACCAATAAATTTCCTGATTTTTATTTACAGATGATGCAGTCGGGTAAAATTAACAGTTTTATTATAGATTTTATTGATAAGAACAGAGATAATTTAGCAGCTCAATATACAAATAGTATAGAGTTTGATCGTAATTTTGAAGTTGATGATGGGTTTTTAGCTTCAATAATTGATTATGCACAGCAAAACAATTTAATTGATTCTTTAAAACGAAAGCCAGAGCTTTCCAGTGTAAAATCGGGTATTGAGTTGACAAATTTAATACTTAAAGATAAAAAAAATAGCGTAAAACATCTTTTAAAAGCATTAATAGCAAGAGATTTATGGGGAAATGAAGCGTTTTATAAAATTTATAACAGGCAGGATGATTTTGTTTTAACTGCTATTGATGTTTTAAAAAACAAACATTTGTATAATTCACTTCTTGCCAATTCCACTTTCTGAAAATTAGCTTTATGAATGACGTTATTGTTTGGTTTAGCAACCATTACCAAGAAATATTAGGAACTGTTTTTTCACTTATTTATCTTTATTTTTCCATTAAACAAAATATTTGGCTTTGGCCGCTTGGTTTAATAAGTTCGGCAATTTATGTTTATGTTTTTCTGAATGCCGGAATTTATGCCGATATGGCACTGCAAGTTTATTACGTAGTAATAAGTTTTTATGGTTGGTATCATTGGAGTAGAGGTGTGAAAAATGAAAAAGGAGCAACTAATTTACCTGTAAGAAGAACTGATGAACTAACAGCCGGTTACTTGTTGATTATAACATCTGTACTTTTTGTTGTTATTTCGCAAATTTTGTTGCACTATACAAATTCTCAAATTCCCTATTGGGATGCTTTTACCACAGCTACAAGTATTACGGCAACATGGATGCTTGCGAAAAAATATATTGAGCATTGGTTGATTTGGATTGTAGTAGATTTGGTTTCATCGGCTTTGTATGTATATAAAAATCTTTATTTTACGGTATTTTTATATCTGGTTTATACGGCAATGGCTATTGTGGGATATTTACAGTGGAAAAAAAAGATGGTAAATACGTATGTTGAACAAAATTAAAAGGGTAATACTTACCGGTGCAGAATCGACCGGGAAAAGTTCGTTGGCAAAACAATTGGCTTTATATTATCATACAGTTTATATGCCGGAATATGCACGCACTTATATCGAAAATCTAAATAGAGATTATAATTATGAGGATGTAGTACATATTGCTGAAATGCAAATACAATTTGAACAAGCTTTTTTGCTTAAAGCCAATAAATATCTTTTCATAGATACTGGATTAATCATTACTAAAGTGTGGTTTCAGGAGGTTTTTCAAAAATATCCCGACTGGTTAGATGATGCAATATTAAAATCATTGCCTGATTTTTATTTAGTTTGTGATATAGATTTGCCATGGAAAGAGGATCCGGTTCGTGAAAACGGAACGTTAGAAAAACGAAAGTATTTGATGGGCAGATATATCGATGAAATAAAAAAGTATCCTGTAAAGTATGAAATTGTTAGCGGACAAGAAAATGAACGACTGCAAAATGCAATAAAGATAATTGAATAACTTATTTAAGAGAAAGGTTCAAATGTCCGGTTAACACTGGACGATCAAGCTCTAAAATTTTTGAATGTCCCGGCAGGGCTTCAAAACAATTAAAAATAATTTAACGAAGTATTAAAATATGTTACAAAAGGAAAAATTTGAACTAACGGCTTCCACTTTGTTTGGATTGGAAAATGTTCTTGCCGAAGAACTAAAAGCATTAGGTGCTGAGGGAATTGAAACACAAAACAGGGCAGTTAAATTTTTGTCAGATAACGAATTGCTATATAAAGCAAATATTCAATTACGTACTGCATTAAGGATACTAAAACCTATTGCCCGTTTTAAAGCACGCGATCAATATGCCCTTTATAAAAATATTAAACGTATAAAGTGGGAAGAGTTTTTAAATCTGCATCATACATTTTTAATAAAGCCGGTGGTTTTTTCACCACATTTCAGACATTCAAAATTTGCAGCACAAAAAACTAAGGATGCAATTGTTGATAGGTTTCGTGAGCACTTTAATAAACGCCCCTCTGTTGCACTTGAAAACCCTGATATTCCGATTAATTTACATATTGCCGGCGATAATGTAACCGTATCGCTTGATAGCTCGGGAGCACCTTTAAATCAGAGAGGCTACCGCAAGAGTGGGGGAGATGCTCCTTTAAATGAAGTGCTTGCTGCCGGAATGATTAAATTGAGCAATTGGGATGCAAAAAGTACTTTTATTGATCCAATGTGTGGCTCCGGTACTTTATTAATAGAGGCAGGAATGATGGCTCTTAATATTCCGCCAAACATAAATCGTAACGAATTTCCTTTTATGAACTGGCAAAATTTTGACCGCAAATTATGGAAAGAACTTACAGCCGATGTTAAATCAAATATTTTAAGTGCTGAACAAGTAAGTGTGAAAATTATTGGTTCGGATATTAATTTGCAACAACTTGAAACTACACAAAAGAATGTACATAAAGCAGGACTGAATAAATTGATAAAATTACGAAACAAAAGTTTTAGTGAGTTTGTTGTGCCTGCAAGTAAAGGTAAATTGCTTTTTAATCCTCCTTACGGGCAACGTTTAAGGTTGAAGCAAATTGAGGCATTTTATGCTGAAATAGGTAATATATTAAAAAATAAATGGGCAGGATTTGATGCATGGATTTTAAGTTGTAATGATTTTGCCAATAAAAGCTTTGGCTTAAAACCTGCAAAAAAAATCAAACTTTTAAACGGACAATTGGATTGCAGGTTTTTAAATTTTCCGCTTTTTGAAGGTGCACGTAAAGATTTTTTAGAAGAAAAAAAGAATAAAGAATAGTTTTTGAGAAAAAAAAATGGTTTAAAATTTGTATAATAAATTAATATATAGCTGTTTAAGTATAAAAGGTGTAATTTTATTTAAATTTTGCTAACTATTTATTACTATTATTTTTTAATTATTTTTATATATTTGTGATATATCAGTACATAATTATGTTGATGTATTGAAAAAAACAGGTGTTTATGGCATTTGATATCGAAGAATGGTACAATGAAGTGAATAATGGCGATGTAGTTTTGAGCCATTATGGTGCGATTACTGCAAATGCCATAACATTAATGTTAGATGATATTGAGCAAGGCTTGTATGATAGAAATGAAAAATCAAAGCTGCGAAAAAAAGTGTATAACGTAATGGTGGAGGCTTTGCAAAATTTATTTCATCATGCAGATTTGCCTCCGCAAAATGTTATTGATAAATTTGGTGAAAAATTTGCTACCTTTGTTTTGAAAAAGGAAGGGGAAAATAATTACAGTTTTATCAGCGGAAATTTTATTAGAAAAGACAGGGTAAAGTTTATTAAAGATCGTATTGATCAAATTAATCATCTTAGTCCCGAAGAATTAAAGATTTTGTATAAATTAATTTTAAACAATAATGAGTTCTCGGATAAAGGCGGTGGCGGTTTAGGTTTAGTTGATATTGCCAAACGTACCGGACATGAATACCATTATATGTTTCATAATTATACAGACGAATTTTATTTTTTTTGTTTAAAAATAACCATAAGTACATAATAGTTAATCTACTAATATATGGAAACATTATCATTACAAGGTTCACCCAAGACTCCTACTGTTGAGATGAATGCTGAAAGTGGTGTAATTGAAATTAAAGGCAGGTCAATACCTGAAAACTCTATTGATTTTTATCGTCCCGTAGTGGATTGGTTAGATAAGTATTCGGAAAATCCTGCTAATGAAACAGTTGTAAATATACAATTGGAGTATTTTAACACCAGTTCTTCAAAATGTATTTTGGATGTGTTTAAAAAGTTAGAAACCGTTTATAAAAAAAATGGCGAAAAAGGTGTAGTAATCAACTGGTATTACGAAGAAGACGATGAAGATATGCTTGAAGCAGGAGAGGATTATCAATCAATATTAAAAATTCCTTTTAAAATGATTGAACTCGAAGAGTAATTTATTTATTCTTCGGGTGATTGATTGATTGATTATTTTGTATAGACTTTACAGTATAATTACTTAAATTTAATAATCTTGCTAAGATTTTGAAATACAAGGCTATATACAGCAAGAGGTTAATAAACCATATGATGGCTACATTTATTTTAAGGGTACTGTAAGGGAAACCAAACAAATATTTAACCGGAGCATAAAAATGTGCTTTTATAAATTTTGATTCCGGATTATAATATACGGGATCAATTTTTTGGTATAAATGATTACTGTACTCTAAAATTGGAGTAGTTTCGCCATAATTTGTAACAAATTCTGTCAGTTTATTATTGTGATGATCTCTTTTTAGTTTTTTGAAATTTTCTTTGCCAATTTGTTCTTCTATTTTGTATATTTTGTTGTCTTTCTGCCTGTTGGCTATTATATATAACGTATTGTAATGATTTTTCAGCCTTGTAAAATAGGCATTTAAAGTGTCAATTATTTCCTCATTAATACTTTCCGGTGTAATATCATCAATGTTTAAAGGATATTTTATGTAGTTATTGTTTTTTTGTTCCTTATTGATTTCATTT
>JALWNR010000858.1 GCA_027083715.1 Bacteroidales bacterium | reverse complement strand
GTTAAAAGTAATATTTATCCTTATTCAACATTTAAAAATAAGAATTTTACATTAAAAGCTGGCAGGCTTTCATACCGGCTATTTTTGCGTAAGAAGATTTTCTGCTTCTTCTCTGATTTTAGACTCGATTAATCCTTTAAAAGGAAGTGCCGTGAAAGGAATATTCCCATCTAAAATAACATCTGATGTACTGACAGAAAGTTTTCCTTTCATTAACAGACCCATTATTTTAAATGAAAAATCTGAACTGTTACCGTTCCAGTTTTCCTGAACATCTGAAATCTTATCTTTAAAATCATCTTTTAATTTATCAAAGATTTTTTTGATTCTTTTTAAAGCCTCTTCTTGTGCTAATGAATGATTAACTTTAACTTTAATACTAGGCATTTTTATTATTTTTAACTTTGTTCATTATTATTAAGAGTTAAAGAACTTTCCCAAATTCCATGTAAATTACAACCGATTTCTGCTTTAAGGGTTTTTAAATCATTATTTTTAACAATAAAACTTGCAAACCCTCGAGCCATTCCGGCTTCAAATTCAACAGCTCCAACCAGATTATTGTTTACAAATAATTTGATATAATCAATCCAATGTTCTACAGTTGTTGGATGTATTATGCCTTGTGAACCTACCATAATTTCAATTCTTGTAAATTCACCATCTGTTTCTTTAATACTTATTTCAGGTGTATGTTTTAATTCAGCCTTTGTTGGATTTTCAGGATCTTTAATACCCATTTTTTGCCTATTGAAATTGGCTTTTTTGTCATCTTTTTGTTCTTTGATAACTTTTTTTTCTTCAATATTTTCGGTACAAGAAGAAAAAACACCAACAGTTCCGGCAATTCCAAGTAAGCCAATCATTTTTAATAAATTTCTACGTTGCATAACATAAGTTTTTTGATTTAGTATTGCTGAAAAATACAAATAATATTTGTTTCATTTGTAAAAAAAAAATATTTTTTTATTGTATCTGGTACGTTTTTAGCATAAAATTCGTTAATTGAGCAGGATAATAAATTTTCGAATAAATTTAAAGAATTTAAACCTGCTTAATTAAAACTATTTATTAACTTTACAATAATTTATTGTGTATAAAAACTTTATTAACTCAAAAAGCAGAATTATGAATTCATTGTTAAAAATTCTTAGAACCTTGATAATTGTTCTTTTAACTGTGAGTATTACATCTTGTAATCAGAATGGAAATTCTGAAGATGAAGATATTTTTGATGATAACGGAGACATTGGTTTTATTACCGAAGTGGAAAGTCAAACCTATTATCTAATACCCTCTCCCGAAGGATTATTTAGTTTTATAAGAGATGGTGATTTAAAATATGTCAAGGATGTATTAAATCCTACCGAGAATATGGATAAATATATTGATACCCGTGCAAAAGAATTAAATTTTGGAATTTATTCGGCAGACCTTGCATATGTAGCTTCTTTTAATAAGTATCAGGAATCGGTTGATTATTTAAATACTGTACGCACATTAAGTGATGAAATTGGAATTTCAGCTGTTTTTGACGAAAATCTGATTGGACGAATTGATAATATTATTGATGATCAGGACTCTTTATTAAAAGTTACCAGCGATTCGTATTTTAGCATTGTCAGGTATCTGGAAAGCAGTAACCGTACAAAAACTTTAGCTCTGATTGTTACAGGTGGTTGGATTGAAAGTATTTTTGTGGTAACTAATTTAATTGATAATTTCGACCCCAATAGTGATGCTGTTCAATTACTTGCTGACCAAAAGTTGGTTATTGAAAATCTAATGTCTTATTTGGATCAAAATAAATCGGATGATAATATTCAGCGTACAATTAACGATTTGAAAAACCTGCAAAAAATTTATCAGGAATTAAAAACAGAAGAAAAAGGAAACAGTACTCCAGAAGAAAATACGGATGGAAAAATCGTGGTTGGTGGAAATGCAAAAATTGTTATGACTCAGGAGCAGTTTGAAAAACTTAAGCAAGAAGTTGCCAAAGTAAGAAATAAAATTACTAAAAACAACTAATTTAAAGTATCTGTAATATGAAACATCTTGTTAATAATTATGACACAAAGAATCATTTTAAGGATTCTGTCAATCAGATAAAAACAAAAAACAATATCCAAATGAAATTATTAAAATTAAAGTTTATTTTATTATTAATATTAATTCCTGCCGGAATATTAGCTCAGGATTTAGATTGTCCTTCAAGATTAAAAATGCGTAGGGCTACACCTCCATATAAATTTAATTCATTATCAAAAAGTGCACAATGCCTTACCGGTAAAAAATATGAATTTGTGGTACCTCTAAATGCAGGACGAGATTATCGGATATCTTTTTACGCCAGTCCGGTTTTTAATAACAATATTAATTTTAGGATAATAGACATGAATACCGGACAAAAAGTTATGGACTTACCGGGTGAAGTTAATGAATATGATAAAAAAGGTTCTTGCGTGTTACGGCCCTATACGGATCCCACATCGGGTAAATCGGTTCATCCTTATTTTGATTTTTATCCAACAAGTTCAACACAGTTGAAAATTATTATTGACATTCCTTCTATAAAACAAAGTGATAACGAGGGCTCTAATTTCAATGCTCCCGAAGAACGAAGGAAAGGATGTGTTACCGTTTTTATTCAGGATAAAAAATCTGCTGAAAGTGGAGGGTTTAGCGTTTCTGAATAGAAAGAGATAAAGCAATATTTGCTTAGGTAAAAGCAGTTTGGATTTCTAAACTGCTTTTTTTCTGCCATTTTTTTAAAGCAAGAACTTGCAGATGACAAATTAACAGGCAGAAACTGCCAAATTGTGATATTTTTATTTTGGCATAAATAATGCTATAAGCCGCAATGTAATTGTTTAAATAATATTTACAATCATGACAGATATGCCTATTGCAGAAGTTAAATCACATACGGAATTAGTACAAAAAATCAAAGATTTGGAAAATTCATACTTACTGTTGTACAAATCAGGAACGGATAAGAGTGATTGTGCTTATCAAAATTTATTAAAAGCAGCAGAAAAGGTTAAGGATACCAATGTGTTTATCGCTGATGTGTCGCAAGTTCGGGATATACATCCTGTTTACAATATCACTTCGGCTCCTTCATTGCTCGAGTTTAATAAAACAAACTATGTAAATGTAATTAAAGGCTGTCAGGATGACAATTATTATGCTGCTTTATTTGAAAATGCGGTATATGTGGCACAAGCTAAAAAAGAAGGTAAAAAAATTCCTTCTGTAACAGTTTATTCAACGCCAACCTGTTCTTGGTGTAATACCTTAAAAGCCTATTTACGAAAAAATAATATTCGTTTTCGTGATGTAGATGTATCTAAAGACCAAAAAGCTGCGGAAGCTATGGTGAAAAGAAGCGGACAACAAGGTGTACCGCAAACCGATATTAATGGAGAAATTATTGTTGGTTTTGATAAAGCACGTATTAATCAACTACTTGATATTAAGGGATAAAATAGATTTAAGTCAAACATTAAAATTAAAAAGAGATGAAAGAGTTACAACCTGTTAATCAGAATGTATTATTGGATATTACCGAAGATAAAGCCGAGCAAACTACAGCATCAGGCATAATTATTCCTGATTCGGCTAAAGAAAAAAATAAATTTGCCAAAGTGGTAGCTATCAGTAATATTGAAAATACTGAAATTGCTGTTGGTGATACTGTTTTATATAAAGAGTTTTCGGGAACAGAAATTAAATTTGAAGAGAAAGATTATCTATTGATTCCATATGATGGAATTTTAGCAAAAGTGGTTGAAACAGATGATATTTAATTAATTATCAAAAAAAAAGAAAAACTGCAAGTCAGCCTGGCTGATAATGCAGTTTTTTCTTTATGGGACTATGCTAAAAAATTAATTTTTGTTTAACCCGCAAAATTCACCGCTTTTGTTATAGCTGTGATGCAACTCCCTTATTAGTAATATATTAATCGAGTTTTATTGCAAAATAAACGCACTCAAATTTATTCGTCTTCGGCTCATGAGGCTAAAGGTTGGGTGTCGCTTGAAATTCTCTTCAAGCATCTACTTCGTTACGAATTCCTTGAAATATAATAATATGTCGGCGGAATTCGATGCCTTGTATCTGCTTAAAGATAATTTCATGAATTATTGCGGTTAAGTAAAAATAATTTGAGAATAATCTCCTGCAGCTAATTCATACATTTCACCAACTGTGATAATCCCGTTTAAATCATCAATTAAATCTTCTTTTTTGAGTTTAAACATATCTACAGCTAATTTACAAGCATAAATTTCGCCACCTCCTGCTGTAATCATTTCTAAAAATTCATCTACCGGCGGAATATCTAATTCTTCCATTTGTTTGCGCATCATTGCAGAAACTGCTGCTTCAATACCGGGAACACCTCCCAACCATGTTGGAAAAGGAATACCTCCGGGCATGGTCATAGAAGGATTACCCACTGTTGCAGTGTGCAAGCTGTTCATTTTTTTCTTTGTAATGGCATCAAGTCCGAAAAATGTAAAGAAAAGTTTGGTTTCAATACCTTCCATAACGGCTCCGTTTGCCATTACCAGACCGGCATAAACATCTTCAATTGTTCCTTTAGCAACAATTATAAGAACTTTTTTTAAAGGTTTTTTCTCGTCGCTCATATTAATAATTTTTTAATTTATAAATAAAAAAGAGCATATCCGTTTCGGAAATGCTCTTTCACAAATATCATTTAAACACAACTTGAAGGTTTGGGCACTCCTGCAATTTTAGTTGCTTTTTTTAATGGAGCTCCGGGAAACAGTTTATAAAAACCTTTAATATCAGTGTGTCCCGATTTACCAATTGCCCTGATGGTTAAAGTAGCACCCTCTGATACTTTTTGACGAATAAATTCCAAAACAGCATAATGTGTATCGGTTAATTCTTCAATACCTTCTTCTTTTGCAATTTCAGCGGCAACTTCTTTTGTCCACTGGCTTGAATCAGTCATATAACCTTCTTCATCAACATTTATTGTTACTCCTGCATAAGTTTTTTCTGCCATAATTATTTTATTTTAAGTGTTACAATTTAAATTTATTTATCAAGTGTTTTCGAAAGTTTTTGCATAAATGTAATCATAAAACCAAGTCCTCGTTTCATTTCCGGTGTATTCATTGCACGGAATGCTTTCCATAACGAATATTCAGGAATATCTCTGGTTTCCATGCTTTTGTAGATAATTACTCCATTATTCATTGCTTCAAGTACATCGGGTTGAGTCATATTCTTAACGGTTTCAAGAATAGTGACTACATTATCAGCCAATGCACTAACATCTTCGGGAGTAAAATGCTCTACTACATTATCCATAATTTTCATTGCTTCGGCAAAGAATGCTACATAGCCTTTTTTCTCAAATTCAGCCATTTTATCAATTGCATCAATACCTACCTGATTTACAATAGGACCTAAATCTTTCATCAAATCCGCTGCACTTTCCAGCATTTCAAACATGTCATTGAAAGTGCCGATATTACGAACAAAGCGAATTAGAAGATTACTCAGTGCATCATAATCCATTTCCACACCGGCTTTATCCAGTGTTTGTACCGTATTGGTAAACACATCTTCGCTAATGATGGAAAGATCACTAACCAAATCCTGAACTTCTTCCCGTTTTAATCTTTGAGAATTAATTTCTTCGAGAACAAGATCCAATTTTCGGTTAATTTCATTTATTTGTTCTTGTATTGCTGTATCAGCCATGATTTTTCCTTTTTGTCAATTATTAAATGTCATGCAATTTTTTACCAGCCATGGTCATGTGTGCACTAATGGGCATTTCTTTGCCTTTTAGCAGAATATGCCAGTACATCCAGCGGAAAAGTAATTTTCCGTAGTGATTCATGCGGGTTTCTTTTAATAAACCAAAAGGTCCAATTCCCGGGAATGGAAAATGACCCGGCAAGGGCTCTGTGTCATAGTTAAAATCAATCAATGCGCCTTTGCCGAAACCGGTTTCAATATAACAATTTGAGTGTCCGTCAAATTTACCGGTTAATGGTCTGTTTTCAATTGCACACATTAAATTTTCAAAAACAATTTCCGATGCAAAATGAACTACGGAACCTGCTTTTGAAGTAGGAATGTTTGCTGCATCACCTAAAATAAATATATTTTCAAATTTATCTGAGCGTAAAGTATATTTGTCGGTAAGTGCAAAATCCATATCATCGCCCAGTCCGCTTCGACCAATCATTGGATCTCCTTTGTGTACAGGAATAGTAACCAAACAATCAAAATGAACTTCTTGCTCATCATAAGATACAATTTTTTGATTTTCATTATCTACTTTTTCAATGTAGAAATCCGGTACTATTTCAATATTTTTTTCTTTTAACAATCCTCCAAGCACTTTAGATGCTCTTGGCTTTGTGAAAGCCCCTGACATAGGTGTAACAAATTTAATGTTTACTTTGTCTCTCATGCCTCTTTCTACAAAAAATGCATCGGCAAACATTACAAACTCAAGAGGTGCTACAGGACATTTTATAGGATTTTCGGCAATGTTTAGTACCAAATCGCCACCTTCCCATGTTTTAAAGAAATCACCTAAAGCTGACGAGCCTTCAATTGTGTAATAATCAAATACTTTTTTATGCCAAAGCTTACCTTTGATTCCTGGAGTTTCGTCAGGGAAAATTTTAACACCTGTTGCAATAATTAAAAAGTCGTAGTTTAAAATTACACCATCTTGTAATAATACCTGGTTTTTTTCCCCGTCAACACGGTCAATTTCACCATAAATTAAATTTACTCCGTAAGGAATAAAGTCTGCCTTAGGTTTAATAACATCTCTTTTTTTATACATTCCAAAAGGAATAAAAAGAAAACCGGGTTGGTAGTAATGATTTTTATACTTATCAACAATTGTAATATCCCATTCATCTCTATCTAGCTCTTTTCGCATTCTGTTAGCCATGATGGTACCACCTGTTCCAGCTCCTAAAATCACTAATTTTTTCATGAGTTATCTATTAGTTTATACATTTAAATATTAAGTTTTTTAGATACGACAAAAATACATTGTAAATATATGAATAATCAATAACATACTGAAATATTTGACATACAAAACATTGATATGCATCAATGTTATAAAGCATAAATGTTTGATATAGATGAATTAAGTATTAAATTTGCACAACTATTAAATGTTTAAATTGATATTATGCCTAAATTTACACAAGCGAACAGTTGTAACACGTGTCCTTATAAAGATTATGCTTTAACAAAGCTACAAACAAATGATGTTGATTTAATTCAAAACAGTTGTTTGATTGTCAATTTTAAAAAGGGAGAGAATGTTTGTAAGCAGGGCACTGAGGTTACTCATGCTTTGTATTTGGCAAAAGGTTCGGTTAAACTATATATAGAAGGTAAAAATAAGAACTTGATACTTAAAATTATAACCCAAAGCAAATATATTGGTTTACAATCGCTTTTTGGAGACAGAGTCTATCAGTATACCATTACTACACTTGAAGATTCTCAAATATGCATGATTAATGCAAACATTATACTTGATTTGGCAAAAAAGAATGTGAACTATCTGTTTGAATTAACTCGAAATATTAGTGAAGCTACTAATTTTGTTTATAAAAAAATCATTGATATAAATCAAAAACAATTAAGGGGTAGATTAGCTGATGTTTTGTTACATTTTTCCGAAAATGTTTTTCGCAGTGATACTTTTGAATTAAAATTAACGCGTAAGGAGTTAGCGGAGTATTCTGCCATGTCTATGGAAAATACTGTACGAATTTTAAATGAATATAAAAAAGACGGGATTATTGGTATTGAGGGTAAAGTTTTTACCATTAAACAGCCGGAAATTTTACGTAAAGTTGCCGAATTAGGTTGATTTTTTATCGATAATCGATAAAATTTATATATTTGTGTCGTAATATAATCCTATTATGGCAAATAAATTCCCTTTTATTAAATCAATTGCCTTTATTTTGCAAATCGTTTGGTATTTGCAACTGTTGTTTCTTTTTGCTCTGATTGTAGTATCCCTGTTAATAGTTATTGATAGTCCAATAGTTGAACAATATAAACTAAAAGGATTTCGGGTGCAGTTTCAGCAAATTGATTTAGATAAATCCAGTCAAAACAACACTGTATATTTATCTAACGGTGAGGGCAGATTGCATGATGCCAAAACCGGTGATAAATTTATTTTTTACAGAATATTGAGTGTTTTTATCGATGCCTTTTTATATACTCTGATTGTTTTGTGGTTAAAAAAAATTTTTAAAGGA
This sequence comes from Bacteroidales bacterium, assembly GCA_027083715.1. GTDB lineage: Bacteria > Bacteroidota > Bacteroidia > Bacteroidales > NBLH01 > NBLH01. The sequence goes on along the minus strand of JALWNR010000858.1, from coordinate 456 downwards.
TTAGAAACCGGTAATTTCTTTATTCGTAAAAATGGTATTTATATAAAAAAAATTGCATATGCTGTTATCGGTATTGCCATACTGCCTGTATTAATAGATTATTTTGTTAATTTACAGGTAGTTAATTTCTTAAAAATAGATAATGTTGTTTTTAAGGCACGATTAAGTTTTGATTTTCGCAGCTTATTTTTAGCATTGCTGATATTTGTAATTGCCAAAGTATTTATAAAAGGTGCTGAAATAAAGGAAGAAAATGATTTAACTATTTAATTGCAGGTTTATGCCTATTATTACAAACCTTGATGTCATGCTTGCCAAAAGAAAAATGTCGCTTACAGAGCTTTCCGAGCGAATAGGTATTACTATAGCTAATTTATCTATATTGAAAAAAGGCAAAGCAAAAGCAATAAGGTTTTCTACTTTGGAGGCTATTTGCGAGGTTTTAGAGTGTCAGCC
>JALWNR010000857.1 GCA_027083715.1 Bacteroidales bacterium | reverse complement strand
GTTTTTGTATATAAAATAAGGTATAATAATTTGTATAACTCAATTTTTTATCAATTTCATAAAAGTTACGTTCAAAAAGATTGTTTTTAAACTGATTTACCATTAAAGCTTCATAAGCCCATCGTGTAGTCATTAAATCGCTATAAATCGGGGTGTATTTTACTGATTTAATATTTTTATGCATTTTTGTAAAATCAACCACAATGCCACTTAAAAGCAATTGTGGAACTAAAATAAAAGGAATGGCAATATATGCAGAAACTACTGAGTTAAGTGCAGCTGAAAGGTTTAAACCTATTAAATTAGCACAAACAGCAGAACTGAAAAAAATCAACCAATAGCTAAAAGTCATAGCATTAATTTCTAAGAAGCGATTCCCTAGCCAAACAAATAACAAAGTTTGTCCTGCTGAAATAATAACAAGGTATAATACTTTTGAATTAATATAACTTGAACGGCTTAAATTTAAAAATGCTTCGCGTTTAATGATTTTTCTATCGCGTAAAATTTCTTCGGCACTTACTACCAAGCCCAGAAACAAAACAGAAATAATACTCATAAAAATATAAGCAGGAATATTTTCATTACCGGCAAAAATATATCGTTCAATATCATCGTCAAAAACAGTATATTGTTTGGTAAATACAGCTAATATAAATGCTAAAGCAGGTGCTTCAAAAATCAGTAATAAAATATATTGCAAATTACTGAGTTTTGATTTTACATTGCGTTCAAAGAATATTCTGAATTGTTTAAACTTATCGGGTACATTAAATTTATTCTCGGGTAAAGGTCTTTTGGCAATTGGTCTAAGATTTATTTTTACATCTATTTCTTGCTTATATAGTTCTTCCCACTCTTCCGGTGGTCTTTTACGTTTCCTGCTCGGTTTTCCAAATTCATTTACCACACGCGATTCAATAATACGTAAAATTTGTTCCGAATTTACATTACCACAAACAGAACATTCATTTTCATCAGGATTAATATAATTTCCGTGTTTACGAAAATAAGTAATTGCATCCAGCGGATTACCTATATATATAACTACTCCTCCTTGATCTAAAACAATTATTTTATCAAAAAGTTTATAAATATCGGAAGAAGGTTGATGAATGGTTGTAATAACCAGTTTTTCTTTAAATGTTTGTCTTTTCAACAGGTTAATAATTTTCTCCGAATCCATAGATGAAAGTCCCGAAGTTGGCTCATCAACAAACAATAGTGCAGGTTCACGCATTAACTCTAATGCAATGTTCAATCTTTTTCTTTGTCCTCCACTTAAAACTTTATTCAAAGGGTCTCCTACTTTTAAATCTTTTGCTTCTTTTAAATCAAAATCTTCTAATGTTTGTTTTATTAATTGTTCCAATCTGTCTTCATCATAATCACTAAAACATAATTTAGCATTATAATATAAATTTTCATAGACGCTAAGTTCCTCAAACAGCAAATCTTCTTGGGGTACATATCCGATTATGCCATACAGTTTTCCCTTATCTAATTGAAGGTCAAAACCATTAATTAAAATCTTTCCGCTCGCGGGTTGCAAATTGCCATTTAAAACATTCAGCATGGTTGATTTGCCTGAACCACTGCCTCCTATAATCCCAACCAATTGTCCTGATTCTGCATCAAAGTTGAATGTTTTTAATCCTTTACTGCTACGCTTGAAGCGGAAAGATACATTGCGGGCACTTAATTGTATTTTTCGTGCAAATTTTTTGTGAATAAAAGCACTGACAATATTGCTGTAATAAATACGCGTATGTTTTCCTCTGATTACGGCACCGCTGCCCCATATATAAACTCTTTCCGGCTTTATGTTAACACCGTTTAAAAAAAGGTTGTTCTCTCCAATATATTTAAAAAGGTAAATCTCAGATTTTTCAAGCTGCAATACATAAATTTTACCGATTAAACGTTTCCTGTAAAGATGTTTTGCTTTGGGATGTGAAAAATTTTCATCAGAACTAATAAGGAGATGTTTTTCTGATAATTTTTTGGGTTCGCCTTTATGAATAATTAATTCTTTACTTTGTTCAAAGTCATCTTCATCTACATATAAATTTAAGGCAATTTGTTTTACTAAAATTAATTCATCATTGCTTACATAATCGCTATCTGCCAAAAACTCCAAAAGTTGCAATATAATCCAAACTTTTTGTTTATGTTCAAACTCTCTGTTAATTCCGATACATATATCTTTTATTTGCTGTTCTTGCGATATTTTTGATTGCTCATATTCTTTAAAACGTAAATGATATTTTTGCAAGTGTTCTTTAAAATATTCGGTACATTTTTCCGATTGTGTTTTTCCATAGTTTTTCAGAAAATATTTTTCTACAACCTTTGCGGCAATTTCCGGATTTTTGAAATGCTTTACATTTGCAACAATGGCAAAAAGCTTTATGAGTGCATGAAGCAGGGATTCGTTCATTGCTGTTTCAGAAGTTTTATGTTTAATAAACAGCAAAAATAAGACTTATTTTCTAAAAAGGGACAATAGGTACTAAATATTAAAATTCTATTTGTTTTTTAATACTCTTTCACTTCAAAAAACAAAGTATCCGTATTAAAAGCCGTAAAAATACCTTTCCCGTTTTCAATATTAGTATAAGGGTCGGTTAAACTTTGCGAAGTGCTGCTTGTTGTTGAATACAAATAGGCATATTCTTCGTTTACCTTATAAAGAATTACACGATAGGTTCCGTAATAACGCATATTTCTGGATGTAATGTTGTAAACATCTGAAATTACAGGTGTGGTAAGTGTTTGAGTAATGGTGTCGGTAATCATATAATTAACAGGATCGATAACCGTATTCATTAATTCGATGTTCAAATAGTAGTAACTTCCGTCGGAGTTATCCCATGTAATTTCACAGGTTTGAACATCAAAAGTAGGCATATCACCTTCTTCCATTCTTTGGATATAGAATAAATTTTGTGAAAGCTTAAAATTAAGCGGTTTTTCAGGAGTAATCGTTCTTGCAGAAACACTTTTTTCGTTATAGCTAAGTTCAATACTGTATTCTTGATTTTCTGCTACAAGCGTTGTTGTATCCGGAAAATAATACCACCCTGCGCTGTCTTTGCTTTCAATAAGTTCGTAGCTGTTGTTGCCCGAAAAAATCCGAATGTTTACATTACTGATTGGTTCTGCGTAACTTAGGGTATCTTCGGATAAAAAAGGAATTAATTTACTTAATTTCACATGATTTATTGGCTCACCCGGAATAAGATATGCTTCAACAATCGGGATATCTTCTTTTGTAAAGCTATAATCGTTGTCATCACATGCGTAAAAATTTAAAAGCGTGATTATCAGTAATATATTTGTAATTGTATTTTTCATGTGTTTCTTTTTTATCTTAACCTGAATGAAAAAGTAATGTTGGGTGTAATGCCCAATAAGTTTACGTTGGTTTCAATTAAATCTCCTTCAACTAATTCAAAAGTTTTGTACCATGTGTTGGTTCTGTTGTATAAATTGAATATCGAAAAACCTAAACTTCCAATTCCATGCTCGCCCATGCCAAACTCCATTGTAGCTGCAATATCCAAACGATGATAATCAGGCAGGCGAAAAGTATTCTTATCACCTATGGTGATAAAACTGCTTACGGATCCGTCAGCCATGGTTAGGTCATACGCGCCTGTGGGAGCCGTATAAGGCTTTCCTGTTCCGTAAATCCAGGTAGCGGAAAATATCCATTTTTTCCATTTATACATATTCACGATTTTAAATTCATGTGTAACATCATGATTTGCAGGAAAATCCTCAGTTCCGTAAATCGGGAAATTATACATTACTTCGCCCAGTGTGTAACTTACCCAACCGTTGTATTTACCATATTTTTTTTGAGCCAGAAATTCAATACCTTGGGCAACACCAGTGCCTTCATAAAAAAACTCGTTATAATCAATTTGCTGTTGCTGAAATGTCGGAGCATAAAGCAATGAATATTCTGATAATCCTTGCAGGTCTTTATAGTATGCCTCTGCGCTGAACAGATAATTGCGGTTTTCATAACTAATGCCGGCAATATAATGAGTGGAAAAACTTATAGGAATGTCCTCATCATTACCCAAAGTCCAAAAATCCCGACTACCCGATTCCATATCATCGCGGATAATTCGTTTGGCAAACTGATAATATTGCCCCCATGCTGCTTTAAATTTAATTTCTTTTGTTAAATCATAATTCAATGAGGCACGTGGTTCTATGTAAATTTGATTGGTTACATCATAATATGAAGCCCTTATACCCGGAATAAAAGTAAGTTTGTCGAAAAAACGGATATTGTCTTGCAAATATATCGCGCTAAGGCTTGCTATATCATGCCTGTCCTGAATTATGCTTGTATCGTTTTGTGTAAACAGATAATCAATATCATAATAACTAGCCTGTACGCCAAACTCAATTTGATTGTTTTGTGCAATTTTCCATTCATTATCCATTTTAAAAGTAAAATCCTGCAATTGATTGTCTTCGATAATTCCACGATTTACTTCAATAGTTTCACCATCTCGATAAACCGTATTGTTGCGCATCATATCTCTATTGCTGTAATATTTTGAGTATGAAATAAGTGTATTACTGTAAAACTTTTTGTTCCAATGCCTTGACCATTTCAGGCTTGTTCCCCAGTTTCCCCATTCGGTAAGGTCGGTTTTGCCTCCGTTCATGCTCATGCCCATTCGGGAAATGTTTGTAACGCTTGAATTGTCAAGATTATCCTGTCCGTTGTAAAAACTTAATGAAAAAATATCTTTATCAAATTTAAAGGTGATTTTTGCATTCAAATCGTAAAAAAACGAGCTGGGTTCATTGTTCGCCATAAAGCGCCCACCTCCTTTTCCCATGGGCGAACTTGCAGGCATTTCGGTAGTGGTTTCATCGCTGTTAAAACTATCAAAAATATCATCGTACAAAAAACTCTGAAATGAACGCCTTCCGGTAAATAAAAAGGTACCATTTTTTCCTAAGGGAATTTCTGTAAAACCATCAATATTTAAAAAGCTGATGCCGGCACCCATGTTAAAATTATTTTCATTGCCGTCTTTTCCGGTAATTTCCATTACACTTGAAAGCCGTCCACCGTATTTTGCTTCAAATCCACCTTTGTAAAGTTTTACGTCTTTCACCGCATTAGGATTAAAAGCACTGAACATTCCGAAAAGATGATCCACATGATAAACCGTAAATCCATCGTACAAAACAAGGTTTTGATCTGGTGTTCCGCCACGTACATACAAGCCTGACGACGACTCGTTGCTGGCACTTACGCCGGGCAATAACTGAAAAGAACGAAATAAATCTTGTCCGCCCACGCCGGGCAATGTTTTTATTTGTTTGGGCGACATGGATACCACACTCACGTCTTTATAAACCTTCATGAGTTCTTCGCTTTCGGCAGTTACCACCACTTCATCAATTAGATTGTTTTCGGGAATTAATTCCACTAAAACATCACTACTGACAATTTTGGGACTTAAAAAAAACTGTTTTGTTTTGTAGCCTGTATATCTGACTAATAAAACTGATGTATCCGAAGGAACATTGAACAATGTAAAATATCCATCCACATTTGATGCAGTTCCGTTGGTGGTATTTTTTACCATAATTTGAGCATAAGGCAATGCTTCGCCCGATGATTTATCTTTGATTATGCCCGAAAGAGTGAAGTTTTGCTTCCGCTCATACTTTTTTTGTTCAAGCTTTATTTGCTCGTCCGATTTTCGGATAACTACCTGATTATCCACAATTTTATAGTGCAAATCTTTTCCTTTCAACAACCTTTGCAATACGGCATCAAGCGGTTCTTCCCTGAACGATTTTCCGGGCACTATTCCTCCAGGCAAATCTTCCTTGCGGTAATCAATATCAATATTGTAAGTTCTTACCAAATCATCAATGATGTTTTTTAATGTTTTCCCGAAATAATTTTTTGTAACCAGTATTTCTTCGGTTTCTTGTGCAAAAACATGTTGTGCAAAATTAATCGATATAAATATCAGTAAAATGGTGTATTTTTTCACTTAAAAAAGTTTTAATTAAAATGTTTAAAAACGGCAAGAACCTAATTTAGTTATTGAATAATTAGAAATCAGCTATTAGCCAACTACACAATCAACTAACTATAAATCAGACACATCGTGATTAATATCGGTCGGATTAATCATATTTAACCGGATTTTCGGAGATTTACTTACCTGAAAGATGTGCTTCCTTGACCCAAAACTTACTCGTTTTTGACAGTTCTTGCATACCGGACATACCTCCCGGTCTGCCTCCTCCCGGCATTGCTCCGCCACGCATCCCGCCACTTGCCATTCCTCCGCCAGCCATTCCTCCGCCGGGTCGTCCACCTGAGGGCATTGAAGGCATATCTACAGCGCCGGTTTTAAAACCAAAACTAAATACTTTGTTTGGATTGTTTAAATATTCTGCCGGATTGCTGAAAATAAATTTTAAAGGGATACTTGCCTGATAATGCAGCGTGCCTTCTTCGTCAAACTGTATAGAGGCATTTATTCCATTCACATTTTGATTGAATACAATTTCCGGCTCTTTTTTATTATTAAAGCCTACAATTTCCATATCGTTCAAACTGCTCGAAAATTTCTGATTTAATTCGGCATAGTTCATTGATTGTTGCATTCCTCCATTTTGCATTTGCTGCATCATTTGTTCTTTATTCATTTTTGAAAAAGAATTTTTCATACTGCCCGCTCGCGGAAAAGTAATACCTAATTGTTCTTTCTTTTTGGCAATTGTATCCATCCAAAAGGTAAGTCCCGCCATTAAAATTTTCTTTTGTACGGTTTTATCCGTAACACTCATTACTACATAAAGATTTTGATCATCGTTATAAACACTATACAGCATTCTCGCATCTTTACTGTAATGCATATCCTCTATGCTTTTTGAGGTGGTTTGGTTTAAATCCCCGGCTTGCTCAACTCTGTTTATCGTATAAACACTTTGTGTTTTACATGAAGGCAGTAAAAAAAATAAAAGGGCTGCCGTAAAAATTACAGATAATCGGATTTTTGATTTTTGTGTAAACATAATTTAATTATTTAGACTTTGAGCAAATGTAGTTGTTCGCATTTCAATCGTGTAAAATTTTCAACAAACAGAGTAAAAACTTCAACCAAAATTTGCCCTTAACTTATGTTGAAACTTTATTGAAAAATATCGGGCATTGGTTGAATTTATTTTTTTACAAGAAAAAAAGAGGGTATTTTTAGTTTTTATATTATTGCCTAAACTCTGTATTGATGAATATAAATCTTTTTCAAAAAAAATGGTTTGTCCATTTAATTATTTGGTTAAGTTATTATTTTATTTCTGTTTGGTTTTTTACTGATTTACTTGGATTTCCTGCTGCGTTAAAGCGTGCTTTGCTGTTAATTTTCTTCCATGCGGGTATTTTTTATCTTAATCTTTTTGTATTGTTGCCTTATGTTTTGGAGAAGAAATGGAAGGTATTTTATTATTTGATAGTAATAAACCTTGTGGTGCTGATAGTTTTTACTTTTAAAATAATAGATGATTTTTATTTTATCGATGTGGTTGGAAATCAGTTTTTTTTGAAAGGCATTGAAGACCTACCGCCGGATTTAAAGCAACAGGTACTGGATTGGAAACAAACGCATGATGTTAGTCCGGAACGCCGCTTTCTCGGGATGAGATTTTTTGCTAACGGAGGCTCTGTAATTATAATTTTGCTGATTAGCAGCTTGTATCGAAATCAAATTTTAAAAAGAAACAGGGATAAAGAAGCTATTTTATTAAAAAATCAGATGCTCGAAGCCGAATCGAAAATTTTGAAATGGCAGATTAACCCGCATTTTTTATTTAATACCTTGAATAATATTTATGCACTGGCGCAGATGAAATCGCCGCGGGCACCGGATGCCATTCATCGTTTATCTGAAATGTTGCGCTATGTGATTTATGACTGCAATGAAGAATTTGTCAGTCTGAAACACGAAATTAGTTACATAAAAAGCTATATTGCACTCCAATTATTAAAAGATGATGAAATTTCCAATGTCAGTTATGAACTTCCGGATGTGGATAGTAATTTGAAAATTGCTCCGATGTTGTTAATTTCGTTTATCGAAAACAGTTTCAAACACAGTAAAATTGAAGATTTAAAAAACGGTTGGATTGATTTAAAAATTAAACTTGAAGGAAAAATCTTTATTTTTGACTTACAAAACAGCATTCCTGATGTTCTGCCTGCAAAAGATAGGCAGGGAGGTATTGGTTTGGACAATGTAAAACGAAGACTGGAACTGATTTATCCTAAAAAATATCAATTGGATATAAACAAAGAGGAAAAGGAATTTTCTGTTTATTTAAAGCTTGAACTTCATGAAGATTAATTGTCTGATTGTTGATGATGAACAACTTGCACGCCGGTTGCTGGAAAGTTATGTGGTGAAAATTCCGTATATGGAATTGGTAAAATCCTGCAAAAGTGCTCTGGAAGCAATTGAGTTTTTGCAAAAAGGAAACATTGATTTGATGTTTCTGGATATTCAGATGCCTGATTTGAGCGGAATTGAATTTTTGCAAACCCTTGAAAATAAACCGCTGGTGATATTTACCACAGCGTATAAAGAATTTGCATTAGACGGTTACGAATTGGATGTGATTGATTATATGCTGAAACCAATTTCGTTTGAGCGTTTTTTGCAAGGAAGCAATAAGGCATTGGAGCAGATTAAACTGATAAAAGCTGC
>JALWNR010000856.1 GCA_027083715.1 Bacteroidales bacterium | reverse complement strand
TTTATTAGGATAAAAATAAATGGAATTACAGACATATCCAAAAAATTCAAAAAATAAAGGTATAAGTAAAATTTTTGTAAAAATATATTGACTATTGAAAAAATTCAATAAACAATAGCACTTGAACACATGATTTGGCAAGACAAAGAATAATTCGTATTTTTCGACCAAAATAAAAATTCAAAAAAATATGTATAGTTCTAAGATTGTAGGGGCTGGTCATTATGTGCCGCCAAAGGTTGTTACCAACAAAGATTTGGAGAAGATTATGGATACCAGCGATGAGTGGATACGTGAACGCTCGGGTATTGAAGAAAGAAGATTTGTAGATATTGCAGAAGATACTACAGCCGGAATGGGAGTAAAAGCTGCAAGAATTGCTTTGGAAAGAGCCGGTTTAACACCCGATGATGTTGATTTTATTGTTTTTGCTACTTTAAGTCCTGATTATTTTTTCCCCGGACCGGGAGTTACCGTTCAGCATGAATTGGGTTGTAAACGTTATATTGGAGCATTAGATGTACGTAACCAATGCTCTGGCTTTGTATATTCTTTATCGGTTGCCGATCAGTTTATCAAAACAGGTATGTATAAAACAGTTTTAGTAATTGGTTCTGAAACGCACAGTAACGGATTGGATTTAACAACTCGCGGACGTGCAGTAAGCGTATTATTCGGTGATGGTGCCGGTGCAGTTGTATTGCAGCGTTCCGAAGAAAAAGGTAAAGGAATTTTATCTACTCACCTTCATTCACAAGGTGAATTTGCCGATGTTTTGTGTGTACGAGCACCGGGAAATGTCAGTAAAGATGCAAATGGAAACCTAATCAAAACAAAGTATTATCCAAATATGAAAGAAGATACTTTTAACACAACTCCTCAGATGGATGGGCAACTGGTTTTTAAAAATGCAATTATTCGTTTTACCGAAGTTATCAATGAAGCATTACAAGCAAATAATTTAAGTACCGGCGATTTAGATATGTTTGTACCCCATCAGGCTAACCTAAGAATAACTCAATTTGTACAAAAAAAGATGCAGCTACCTGATGAAAAGGTATATAGCAACATACAACGTTACGGAAATACAACCGCAGCTACTATCCCTATTATTTTAAGCGAACTATGGGAACAGGGTAGAATAAAAGAAAATGATCTGTTTGTTTTAGCGGCATTTGGTAGCGGATTTACATGGGCATCTGCATTAATAAGGTGGTAACAAATATAATTTAATTTAGGAGTACCCATAAGATAAACAGTTTCTATACGTAATACAATACGTTGGAAACTGTTTTTTTATTATAAGGGCATTGTTAATTAAGTATCGATAGCTGATTATTTTATTATTTTGCGTTTTAGCGACTTTGTGGTTTATATTTTTAACCGCTAAGGCACAGAGACGCAAAAATATATTATTATCATTATTATAAGATTGAGCATAAACTATGCTTGCAAACAGCCTTAAATTTGGCTATGGTTTAGAATAGAGGATATATTTGCATTAATGTTTTCATTTTCTTAACCCTTAAATCTTTGCATTTTTTTTGCAAAATATTAAGAACACAAGCTTAACAGTTCTGCGGTAATCTGTGGATGTATTTTGTCCACAGATGAACGCAAATTATCGCTGATTTTACATCTTAACCCAGATGCTTTAATAAAATCTGTGTGGTATCTGTGTAAACCGGATAATTAGTGTTACTATTATTTATTCAACGCTGTTAAACAACGGCGCTAATCTGTTTGTAATCAGCAAATAAATATTCCTTACATAACTGATAGTAAACAATTTACAAACATCCCTTAATTTAAACCATAGCCTCAAATTTTTATAAAGCATTAAAATTCAAGCGTTTACAAAACAACAAAATCAAGTATTAATGTCTTGATTTTCAGTAAATTAATTCACTTCTCACTCTTCACCCTTTATTTTATAACAAAGTATTGTACAATATAACTT
>JALWNR010000855.1 GCA_027083715.1 Bacteroidales bacterium | reverse complement strand
AATTATTATTTTGTTCTTCAACAGTTGAAGAACAAAATAATAATTACTCAAAATTAATCAGCAAAAAACAAAATAAATTCAGAAAAAAATTATTTATTATCTTTAACTCCTTAAATAAAACAAAATAAATTAATCAATCAGTTAATTAACAGACTAATAGTTGTAAAAAATACATAAAAAATGGCTAAAATTGAGATAGAATTGCCTCCTATGGGAGAGGGAATTACTGAGGCAACAATTACTAAATTTTTAAAAAATGTTGGTGATTTTATTGAAGAGGACGAAGCTCTTGTTGAAATCGCAACCGATAAAGTGGATTCTGAAATCACAGCCCCAGAAAGTGGCACAATTGAGAAATTTTTGTTTGAGGAAGGCGATGAGGTGCCAATTGGAGCAATTGTGGCGATTCTTAATGTAGGTTCAAGTGAGGAGCCGGCTAATCAAATAGAAGAAGGTGCTATAAAAAATATAGTTTCAACCGACAAAATTGATTTTATAGAGGAAAAGAAAGTTCAGACAGTACAACAAGAGGAACAGAAACCGGCAAAAAGTATTTTGTTTATAAACAAAACTTCTACTGGGAAATTTATATCTCCCTTAGTACGCAATGTGGCTTATAAAGAAGGTATTAGTGTCGAAGAACTTGACAATATTGCAGGAACCGGTATTGAAGGTAGAATCACCAAAGAGGATATTCTAAATTATTTAAAAAATAAAGCGGATAATACTGTTAATCTCCGGAAAAAACAAACTGTTGCAAGTACAAACATGACCCAAAGCGATGGTTTTGAAATAATCGAAATGGACAGAATGCGTAAGCTAATTGCTGGTCATATGATTAAATCCAAGCAAACCTCTGCACATGTTACTTCATTTATTGAAGTGGATGTAACCAATATTGTACAGTGGCGAAACAAGGTAAAAGATGCTTTTTTGAAAAAATACGGTGAAAAAATAACATTTACACCCATTTTTATTGAGGCAGCTGTTCAGGCATTGAAGGATTTTCCTATGGTGAATGTTTCGGTGGAAGGCGATACCATTATTAAGAAAAATTTTATAAATATTGGTATGGCAACTGCTTTACCATCAATGAATTTGATTGTTCCTGTAATTAAATCGGCTGAAAATATGAATTTGCTCGGACTGACAAAAGCTGTAAATGATTTGGCAAATCGTGCGCGGAACAATAAACTAAAACCTGATGAAATACAAGGTGGTACCTTTACCATAACTAATCTGGGAAGTTTTGGAAATATTACGGGTACACCTATAATTAACCAGCCGGAAGTAGCTATTTTGGCAGTGGGAGCCATTAAAAAGAAACCGGCGGTAATTGAATCGCCGCAAGGAGATATGATTGGAATAAGGCAATTAATGATTGTTTCTATGTCATATGATCATCGTGTGGTGGATGGAGCATTAGGCGGAATGTTTATAAAACGTTTTGCTGATATTTTAGAAGGATTTAATCCTGATCGAGAAATTTAAGCTTGAATTTATCTTATTTTAATTATTAATTAATTGATATTTAAATATTTAAACAGAGCAACTCTGCTTTAAAATAACATATGTTTTTTATATAACTATACTGTTTTTCTTTTACAAGTGATTTCTAATTACTTGTTAATGCGAATTAAGGGTTAAGTTATGTTTTTAAAGAAAAAGGTTGTAATGTACTGTATGCAATACTGTTGTAGCTTAGTCCTGAAAGGACGATATATTTTAGCCCCGTATGAAGCGAAGCGAAATGCGGGGTTTGGTAACCATTAAAGTATTAGCGATGCAAGTAATAAAGCTAATTAAAGAAAGAAAGATACATGCATCGCAATTTAAAATTATTTTCAACCCTTAATTCACATTGCTAATTGAGGCGTAAAATCTAATTTAAATTACAGACGCTATACTGCAAACTATTGTTGCTAATACTGTATATTTATTTGGAATATTTTGAAAATCATACTTTTGTATTAATGCACGGTTTTTGTTGCTTCAATTTATTAAATTATTTTGTAGCCAATAGTTTTTTGATTTTTATTATTTTACAGAAAATACAATTTCACACAAAACACTGATTATAAACAACATAGCTGATATTTTAAAATCTATATTCTAAAATTCCATGAAGTGTAACTTGTATAAAATATTAATTTTTAAGAAATTTTTGACTTAATTTATTAAAACACAACAAAACTTGATTATTTTTGTTACATACTATATGTGATTTTAAATTTATTATACAGATTATTATGTAATCCTTACCGGAATGACTTATTTAATATCGAAAAGATTTTACAACTTGGATAAATTCAACTTAATTAGTGTCAGAACAATACTCGTGTTGGTGTTCTCTTTTCTGTTTTTGTACCGGATGGATGCTCAGTATCTTGAAAGTAATGAGTGTATCATTAAAGACAATACCGAAGATTTCTCAAATGCCATTCGTTTTTATCAGCGAATGCTTATGGACGATCCCGATAATGCTGAATTAAATTATAATTTAGGATTTTGTTATTTGAATACTCCCGGAGAAAGGCAAAATGCTGCTGAATATTTTAAAAAGGCATATAAATTATATCAGAAAAAAAAGAAAAGTGAGTTTGAAACACTTAAATCCGGTTATTGTCTTGCAAAAGCCTATCAATACAGTGCACAATATGATGAGGCAATTAATACATTCCTTGATATAAAAAGCAAAACAAAGCAAAAACGTTTGCATACACTTATTGATTTAGAAATAGAATCTTGCAAAGCAAGTAAAAAACTTATGGAGCATCCTGTTGAAATTACTGTTCAAAATTTAGGAGATTCTATAAATTCCGAATTTTCTGATCATAGTCCGGTGGTTACTGCCGATGAACAAGTGTTAATTTTTACATCAAAAAGGCCAAATAAATATAATGATGAGATGGATGATAATGGAGAGTATGATGAAAATATTTATGTGAGTCATCATTTAGATAATGGATGGTCTAAACCGGTAAGTATCGGTGATAGTATCAATACACCAGAGCATGAAGCATCTATTGGTTTATCTGTGGACGGACAAGAATTATATATTTATAAATCGGATGATGAAGGTAGTATATATGTTAGTCGGTTAGAGGGAGATGTTTGGTCTGCTCCTAAAAAACTTGGACCAACCATTAATACTAGATATAGAGAAACCCACGCATCGCTTTCTGCCGATGGGAATACCTTGTATTTTACCAGTGACAGAAAAGGCGGATATGGTGGTTTGGATATTTATGTAGCCCATAGAAAAGCCAATGGTGAGTGGGGTGAAGCAAAAAATCTGGGACCAACCATTAATACTTCTTCCGATGAAAGAGCTCCCTATATCCATCCCGATGGAAAAACATTATATTACAGCACAACGGGCTATCCCGGCTTGGGTGGGTTCGATATATTTTCAAGTAAACTTACTGATTTTGGTACTTGGACACTTCCTGAAAATATTGGCTACCCTATAAATACAGCCGGTGATGATGTATTTTATGTATTGTCTGCCGATGGTCAACGTGCTTATTATGCATCAAAAAGAGATGATGGTTACGGACGCTCAGATATTTACGTGATTGGTATTAAAAAAGCTGAGAAAACCAAAATCACCATTATGACCGGTAAAATTTATATCTGTCGCGGTGAATTACCCGAAGTATCTATTACGGTTATGGATGCAAAAACTGATGAAGTTGTTGGGATTTATGCACCAAACTCAAAAACCGGAAAATTCTTATTTGTGTTGAACAAAGGAGGTAGTTATAATGTGGTGTTTGAATCGGATGGAAAGATTATTCTTACTGAAAAGCTATTTGTCCCCGAAGATGCTGCTTATCAACAGTTATATAAAGTAATAGAAATACCGGTTGACCCGCCATGCGAACAACAAGAACTTGCCATTATGGAAGAACAGGAATTTGCAGGTGGAGTAAATATTGACAATATTGATGAGAACGGTATTGTTTACGATAAAAATATTAAGGTAGAAAATATATTATTCCCATATAATAATGCTACAGAAATTCCCCCCAATAAAACCTTGGATAAACTTGCCAGATATTTATTAGATAATCCCGGAGCCCGAATTGAAATTGGTGCTTATGCGGATGCCAGTGGGAGAGCTTATTATAATTATGTATTATCTGTAAAACGTGCTAATGCCGTAAAAAATTATCTGTTAAAAAAGAAAGTAAAGCCGGAGCAGATTGTAGTTCAAGGATACGGCGAAGAAAACCCGATTGCTATTAACCGTAACAAAGATGGTTCATGGAATAGGGAGGCAATGAAATTTAACCGGAGAATTGAATTTAGAGTTATCAAGCAAGGAAAGGATACTCTTTTAATCAAACCTTTGGCAAATATACCACCTGAGTACAGAAACCCTAAATACAATAAGTACTATAAAAAAGCAAAATCCAATTCTATTGAAACTAAGGAGTAGTTCTATTAAGTTAATTTATGCGACATAATTTACTGCAAAATAATAAAATTAAACTTCGGGCTTTAGAACCGGAAGACTTGGAATATCTGTATAAATGGGAAAACGATACTTCATTGTGGGAACATAGTAATACATTGAGCCCTTACTCACGATATGTAATTAAAAATTATATTGAAAATGCCCATCGTGATATTTTTGAAACAAAGCAACAACGTTTTATGATTGATAGTTTTGATGAAAAATTGACCATTGGAACTATTGATTTATTCGATATAGATTTTTATAATTTAAGAGCAGGTGTGGGAATACTGATTGCCGAAGAAAAATATAGGCATAAAGGTTTTGCAGGACAGGCTTTAGAATTACTTATTCAATATTCTTTTAAACATCTTAGTCTATATCAACTCTATTGTTCAATAAATGAAAATAATCATGCAAGCCTTAAATTATTTCAAAATTATGGGTTTGTAATTACGGGAAAAAAAATAGCATGGTTAAAATCATCCGGAAAAATGAATGATGTTTATTTTTTACAATTACTAGCAAATAAATAGCCCTTATGTTTGTTACTTTGAAGATTACAAACATAAGGGCTATTTATTCATACTTTAAAGAATCTACCGGATTTTTTGATGCCGCAACAATTGATTTATGACTTATGGTCAGTACAGCATTTAAAAATGAAAGCAGCAAAGCGACAATAAATATCCAAAAGCTGATTTCTGTCCGGTAAGCAAAATTATCAATCCAGATGCGTAGTGCATAATAGGCAAGTGACCAGGCAATCAGGTTCGACAGAATAAAAATACTTGCAAATTCGCCGTTGATTAGCTTTACAATATTCCAGACCGAAGCTCCGAGTACCTTACGGATACCTATTTCTTTCGTGCGTGTTTCAGTAATATAGGCTGTTAATGCCCAAATACCGATTGATGCAATAATTATTGACAAAATAGTAAATATTCCCGCCAAGTCTGCCAGAATATTTTCACCTTTATAATGCTTATCCAGTTCATTTTTCAGGAAAAGATATTCAAAAGGACGATCCGGCTCATATTTATTCCATAACTGCTCAATATGTTTCAGGCTTTGGGCAATATACTCTTTTTTAACCTGAATGGCAATAAATCGTGTTTGTCCGGTTCGGGCACCCATTGATGAATAAATACTGATAATAAAGGGCTCCACCTTTGTATGTAAGGAACTTACGTTAATATTACTGATTACACCACAAACTGTTGCACTCCCTTGTGTTGTACGGAATTTTTTACCCAAAATACTGTCGTTATTTTCATAATTCAGGTATTTAACCATTTCTTCGTTTACTAAAACTTCTTTTCCTGCATTTTTTTCATCATCGGTAAAATCACGTCCGGCAATAATATTTATATCAAGTGTTTTTACAAAATCATCACGCACATATAGCGACGGATAAAACTGCATCTCCGTTTCAGGGTAATTTTCCGGTACAAAAAAATGGGTATTATGACTTTGCCCAATAATGTAATCCATTCCTGTAACATACTTTATTACAGTATCTTTTAGCAATTCTTTTTTAAAATCGTTAAAATTAAACGCAATATTGCTAAACTCAGAGCTTAAAATAATAATTTCCCTGTTTTTAAAGCCTAAATCTTTGGTGTGCAGATATTTTAACTGCTTAAAAATACCTATGGCAACAATAATTAAAGCAATCGAAATTGCAAACTGTACCAATACTAATATTTTACGTACTTTTTTTGCCGTTTTGCTTTGTCGTATCATTCCGCGTAATAGTTTCAATGGTTCTAAACCGGACATGTACAATGCCGGATAAATTCCAGAAATCATTGCGGTTAAAATACCTAATAAAGTAAGTCCACTTATGGTTTCAAAACGAAAACGAAAATCATTGCTCACTACTTTGCCGGAGATACTGCTAAACGCAGGTAAAAATAATTCAACAAGACTAATGGCAATAAGCAAACTGATAAAAGTAATAATCAACGATTCGATTAAAAATTGCCCGATGAGCTGTTTTCTGGTTCCGCCCACTACTCTTTTTATTCCTATTTCTTTTGCACGATTTGCAGTTCCGGCAGTAGCCAAATTAACAAAGTTAATTGAAGCAATAAACAGTATCAAAACAGCAATAATCATTAAAATGATTACATACTCTTCTCTTCCGTTTTTTTCAATTTCATAAGCCAGATTAGAACTTAAATGAATATCGGCAAGTGGCTGTAAAAAAAGCTCATAGGTTTCATTTTTCCCTATCGGGATGTATTTTTTGGTAAAATCAGGAAGTTTTTTTTGCAAAACACCGGCATTAGCTTCCGGCTTTAATAAAACGTAAGTCCAGCAAGGGTTCCACACCCAGTCATTAAGCATTCGTTCACTTCTGAAAAGAAGTTTTAAAGAACTAAAGGAAGCTAAAAAATCAAATTTAAAATGCGACTGCGGCAGAACATCTTCCACAATTCCGGTAATTTCATATTCAAAGCGATTATCTACTTTCAGTATTTTGCCTATAGGGTTTTCATCGCCAAAGTATTTTTTGGCAGTTGACTGTGTGATTACCATTGTAAAAGGTTCTTTCAAAACCTTATACTTATTACCCTTAATCAGATGAAAATCAAAAATACTGAAAACCGAGGTGTCGGTATAAAAAAAACGGGTTTCGTTAAATACCCGGTCTTCATAACTTACCGTAAAAACCGATTTTTGCAGATTAAAAAAGCGTACATAGTTCTCAACAAATTCAGGATAATCATTATATAATGTTGCACCCAAAGGGAAAGGCTGGCTTGAGGATTTTTCACCAACTCCTTTAAAATTCATTTCGCTGGTTACACGGTATATTCGCTTGTACTTACTATGATAACGATCATAGCTATACTCATCATATACATAAAGCATGATAATGATAAACGAAGCCAAACCAATTGCCAGCCCCAGAATATTAATCAACGAATAACTGCGATTACGTAATATTTTTCTGATAGTAAGTAATATATGATTTTTTAGCATACAACATTATTATCTAAAAGATTATCGGGACTTTACAAATCACATAAACAATGGTTTAAAATAGCGAATATATATTAATTCACACAAACACAGAAACAGGTTAAAATAATCAAAACTGCTTTTGTGAAGCAATTATACTAAACCACCTAAATATTTTGTAAGAGTATCCCGATTTTCGAGACAAGTTATGCCGATAGACTTTTAGTTTTGTATTAATAGCTTGTGTAATGCCAACGCTACATAAAAATAGTACAGATTGTACTATATTGAATGTTCAATCGGTACGAAGTAATACTATTACTAAAAGCGTATCGGTATAAATTATTTCATTCCTAATTTTTTATTCGCCTCTAACAGCTTTATTGCTTCATTGGTTCGTTTCCTTTTCGTCTCTTCTTTTTTTGCACTGCTTATCCACATTATATATTGCCTTTTATGACCCGGTGGCAGCTTATTAAAATTTTTCCAAGCAATTTTATGCTCTTTTATTAATTCTTCATATTCCGGTGCTAATTTAGCATTTTCCGATTGAGAAATATCTCTATCGTACTCTTTTCGCTGATTATAGGCAATTAAACCTGCACTTGTCATTTTTTTAGCCTTTATCATTTTTTGGGCAATTCCAATATTTGTAGGTGACCATTTGCTGTCCTTTCTACGAGGTGTAAATCTATGTGTATATCTTTCATCATCAATCCTTTTCTTTATTCCGTCAATCCAGCCGAAACAAATTGCCTCCTCAACTGATTCGATATAAGTTATACTTGGCTTGTTGGTATGTTTTTTAAAATAAACAAGCCATATTTCTTCCTCGTCCGAATGATGCTCTTTCAACCAGTTCCGCCATTCTTCTCTGTTTCCGGCTTCAAATGTTTTCATTTCCATTTTTTTGCTTTTTACAATTAAAAACCACAAAAGAATAAAACCCAAAGTTACAAAATAGGGTATTTAAGCAAAATAAATAATACAATAAAAATGCCTTTGAATACAAAAACCAATAAATCAATATATTACACCACAATATTTAAGTGTTCACTATAAAAAAATGTCCGAAAACGGACAAAAAAGTATTAATTGTACATTATTTATGCGAATTAAGGGTTAAGTTATGTTTTTAAAGAAAAAGCTTGTAATGTACTGTATGCAATACTGTTGTGGCTTAGTCCTGAAAGGACGATATATTTTAGCCCCGTATGAAGCAAAGCGAAATGCGGGGTTTGGTAATCGTTAAAGTATTAGCGATGCAAGTAATAAAGCTGATTAAAGAAAGAAAGAAAGATACATGCATCGCAATTTAAAATTATTTTCAACCCTTAATTCACATTAAT
>JALWNR010000854.1 GCA_027083715.1 Bacteroidales bacterium | reverse complement strand
ATCAACGCCAAATTCGCATAACCGTGAACCACGATGTGGCTTTAAAATGATGTTTTTTGCCTCAAAACGGCTTTCATTTTGATAATGTCTCAGCCATTAACTGCGGCACGAAGGTTATTTTATGGCTTTTCCCCAAACGCGTAATGCACCCAATTGTTTTGTCCAGGGAATTTTGTGTCTTGGTGTCAGATCATATTCCCCAAAAAAATCTGGGGCACATCACTCCTGTACAGGCACTGAAAAATTGGCAAACCAGGAACCGGCTCTCTTTAAAAAAACTGTCTATAATCTTACGGCCCTGGCCCTTACTTCCATTATTCTTTTACATGCTCCTTATTGTCTTCATTGTATAGGTTTTCGATCTTCCCGCTGCCCAATACAATGGGAACCCTAGAGATAACCCATCGATACTTACCATTTGGCCCAGGAGCAATATCTTGGACAAATTCAATAGAAATTTCGACTTCTTGTCCTAAACGTTCTGTCAACCCTTCAACGAGAATTCTCGTATCGTCGTCCGAATATCCTGGCCGTTTAACTAGTTTCACTCGAACTTGGTCATAATCCTCCTGTATCAATTGGGATTTTTCAATATTTTTCATAGGTTTGAACGGATGAGTCAACACTGACGACGAAACCATCTTTCCCGAAGGTAACACGACAATATCTTCAGCTTTAGTGGTAATTGGGCCTAGCAAAGGTAACCCCCTGCCACAACTACATGTTTTCTCCTGTATACTGCAAATATCTCCTATTTCATACCGGATCAACGGCATGCCGTAATTATATAATCCCGTACAAACCGTCTTTCCATATTGACCGGTTGAGACAGGCTCTCCTTTTTCATCAAGTATTTCAGTGATCCCATACTCTAAACAAAGGTGATGTCCCTCATGTTTTTCACATTCACCGGAAAACATTACTCGTTCAGCGGAACCGTAGTAGTCAAAGACCTTGCAACAAAATCTTTTTTCAATTATTTCTCTCTGAATGGGGAGTAATGTTTCCGAAGAAGTAAAAACCGCCTTCATTTCATAGAACAAATTATGTTGCTCAAGATATTGCGCTAAAATATAGGCTGTCGAAGGATATGCCTCAAGAAAACGTATATCCTGTTTATCAAACTCTTCGAAGTAATACTCGAGATTTTTATCAGCAAGATGAAAAGAAGAAAAAAGATACTGATGCCACGGATAATTAATACGGTGGAACGGTGGTCGCTGCCTATTGGAGGGAACAATACTCCTTCCAAGTAAGGTAGCATATTTATTGCCAAAATTAAACCCCCCCCAACTCCTATGCCTCCAGAGAATCGCATTGTTGACTTCTTCTATATTACTATCCCACAAAATCTCAAAAGGTGTTCCTGTAGTTCCTGAGGTATGTCCGAGCTTTAGGTTTTTTTTACTTTTTTTCGTACTTATAAAATCATTAAAATTTTCTCTAATGTCCTTTTTAGTTATAATTGGAAGCTTATACAGATCCATCTGATTTTTTATATCATACGGCTTTAATTTCCTCTTCTCAAACACCCTGTTATAGTAAGGAACATTCTCGTAAGCATATTTGATTAGATGACATAGCGCTTTATCCTGATAATGCATCAAATCGATACTGGAATAATACTGGCTTTCATCAAAAAAAATAAATTTGTCATAAAAAGACGAATTAAACCTTTCCTTTTTTATCTTATATCCATAATAAGAAATAGCCATATTCTGAATAAATGGTGGAAGCACCTTATATACAGCATCAACAATTGACATAATATTCACTCTTCCTCTCTGTTATTAATCAGGATTATCTATACTGTAATATGCTCTATACAATTTTCTATAATTTTCAATTCCAATAATAAGTTTAATGTATTTTTTGGCCTTATGAAATAATCCATACTTGAAGTAAATTTGTTTGTCATAATTAATAAATTTTCCAAATTCATCAAGTTGCATTTTTCGAGTTATT
>JALWNR010000853.1 GCA_027083715.1 Bacteroidales bacterium | reverse complement strand
AAAATCACAAGCCTTTTACTTGTTTTGCTGAATGTATTTTTGCTGAATGCACAATCAACACTAAGCAAGGACGAATTAAAAACATACAAAAAATCAGTACGTAAAGCAAATATATACTACCAAAATTTTGATTACAAAAATAGCATTGAGGAGTACAAAAATGCTTTTAATATTAGCGATACAAGTTTTTTGCTGAATTATAAATTAGGCTTGTCTTTTCTGTTTGAGAATCAATCGGACAGTTCTTTAATATATCTTAACAAAGCTTTATCAATCAAGCAAAAAGATAGTTTGCAACTTTGGTATCATCTGGCAGTAGCCTATCAGGATGCTTATAAATTTACACAAGCTGCCCTTTACTATAAAAAGTGCTTGAATTCATGGGTTTATTCCGACAAAGAATTAATAAAAAAACGTTTAACAGAGTGTAAAGCCGGTGAAGAAATTGTAAAAGATACCCTTGATTGGGTAGTAAAAAGACTTCCCGATTCAATAAATTCACCTTATGTAGATTATGGTTTTTATATCTTAAATGATGATTTAGCAGTTTTTAGTTCAAAACGGCCGGAAAATATTGGAGGATATAAAAGCCCTGATGATGGCGATTATTACGAAGATATTTTCTTTGCCCGAATAAAAAATCAGGAATTTTATCAGTGTTATAACCCCAAGCGCCCTATAAATAGTGAAGATCCTGATGCTTGTGTGGGTATTTCGCCGGATGGAAAGCGAATATTTATTTATTCGGATGTAAATAAGGGCGATATTTTTTATACCTATTATCAAGATGATAAATGGATAAAGCCGCTTAACTTCAAAACAATAAACAGCGAGTATCGTGAAACTTGTTTGGCATTTACCCAAAACGAAAAATATATTTACTTTGCAGGTAATCGTAAAAACTCTTTGGGTGGTTTAGATATCTTTTACATAGAAAAAATAAACGATAGCACCTATTCTGAGCCGGTAAACCTCGGTACAAATATTAATTCGCCTTATGATGAAAATTGGGTATATATTAATCCGACAAACGACACTTTGTATTTTAGTTCAAAAGGACATAACAGTATGGGAGGTTACGATTTGTTCAGAGCTGTAAAAAATAAGCAGGGAGTATGGGAAAAGGCACAGAATTTAGGCTATCCGGTAAATACACCCTATGATGATATGAATTTTTTTCCTTCCGGAGATAAATTTTATTTTTCATCGATTCGGAAAAATTCCACCACTAAAAACGATATTTATTTGGCTTATAAACCTATACGTTATGCCAAACTGAAAATCATAGTTCAACAAGATGATACACTCAGAGTAATCCATCCTGATATTCAAGTTTTTTCCGGTGATGAACCCATGTTTGGAAAATGCGAAAGGGCTAATCAGTTAGAAAGTAATTATAACTTGCAAATAAATAAAAAATATCAAATAAAAATTAAAGCAGAAGACTTTCTTCCGCTTAGCGATTCTGTTTTTTGTAAAAGATACTGTTTTAAATTATTCATTGACCTTAGACCCTGCAATTTTTATCCAATCGTTTAAAATTTATTACATAACTAATAAATACAAAATCGACCCCAAATATCATCAAGGTTTGGATGAATTAGTAAATATCTTAAAAAAATACCCCGATTATAAATTGGAAATTGCCGGACATACCGATAATGTAGGTTCGGATACGTACAATCGTAAATTGGCAAACAAAAGAGCCAATGAAGTATATGAATACCTGATAAGTAAAGGTATTACACCCAAACGCATAAAATATACTTCTTATGCTGCATCAAAGCCATGCGTGGCAAACGATAGCGAAGAACACCGTTTTTTAAACCGTAGAGTTGAGTTTTATATTATTCAATAAGCTTAAGTTGATGGGTAATTAACCGGAAGGAACATTCTTTAAAAAAGTCATTTTATCCGGAAATGTCATTATTATTATACCTTTTCAACACTTCTATTTAACATAAAAT
>JALWNR010000852.1 GCA_027083715.1 Bacteroidales bacterium | reverse complement strand
ATATAATACACCTTACGACCGTATTGTATGGGATGTCGGACATCAAGCATACGGACATAAAATTCTTACCGGAAGGCGCAACAACTTTCATACTAATAGAAAATATAAAGGTGTCAGCGGTTTTCCAAACCGTTTTGAAAGCCAATATGATGCTTTTGGCGTAGGACACTCATCTACTTCTATATCAGCAGCTTTGGGCATGGCAATGGCTGCCCTTGCAAAAGGCGAAACCGATAGAAATATTGTTGCCGTTATCGGCGATGGATCCATGACAGCAGGTTTAGCTTTCGAAGGGCTCAATAATGCAGGAATGCAAAATTCAAACCTTTTGGTAATTTTAAATGACAACCATATGGCTATTGACCCAAATGTGGGTGCCTTAAATGAATATTTATTAGACATAACCACTTCAAAAACCTACAATAAAGTAAAGGATGAAGTGTGGAACATGCTTGGAAAATTAAAAAAATTTGGACCAAACACTCAGGCATTTATCCAAAAAATTGAAAACGGTATAAAATCAATCATTTTAAAACAGAGTAATTTATTTGAAGCACTGAACTTTAGATATTTTGGTCCGGTTGATGGGCATGATGTAAAATATTTAACTCAGGTTTTATCGGATTTAAAAGATATTCCGGGACCTAAGCTCCTGCACGTGCTCACTAAAAAAGGAAAGGGCTTTAAACAGGCAGAGCTAAATCAAACAATATGGCATGCGCCCGGATTATTTGACAAAAATACGGGTGAGCTAATCAAAGTAAAATCAGACAAGCCTCAGCCTCCAAAATTTCAGGATGTATTTGGACACACCTTGGTAGAACTAGCAGAAATGAATAAAAAAATTGTGGGTATTACTCCGGCAATGCCATCAGGTTCATCTTTAAATATTATGATGAAAAAAATGCCTGATAGAGCTTTTGATGTAGGAATTGCAGAACAACACGCCGTAACTTTTTCTGCAGGTTTGGCTGCCGATGGAATGATTCCTTTCTGCAACATTTATTCAACATTTATGCAACGTGCTTATGACCAAGTGATTCATGATGTAGCTTTACAAAAGTTAAACGTTGTATTTTGTCTGGACAGAGGCGGTTTGGTAGGTGCCGATGGTGCTACACACCATGGAGCTTTTGATTTGGCATATATGCGTTGTATTCCAAATACAATTGTTTCAGCACCAATGGATGAGGAAGAATTGCGAAATTTAATGTACACGGCACAATTACCCGATAAAGGAACATTTGTTATTCGTTATCCACGCGGCAGAGGAATTATGCCCAATTGGAAAACTCCGTTTAAAGAAATCCCGATAGGAAAAGGACGCATAATTAAGGCAGGAAATGATATAGCTTTGTTAAGCATTGGTGCAATTGGAAATGAACTGAGAAAAATATACGATAAACTGGAAAAAGAGCACATCAGTCTTGCTCATTACGATATGCGTTTTGTAAAACCACTTGATGAAGAGCTTCTACATCAGGTGTTTAAAAATTTTGATAAAGTTATTACCCTTGAAGACGGTACAATTAACGGAGGATTTGGTAGTGCTGTTTTAGAATTTATGGCTGATAATAAATATACTGCAGACATTAAAAGAATGGGGATTCCAGATAAATTTATTGAGCACGGTACACAACAAGAATTATATCGTGAATGTGGTTATGATGCAGATAGTATTTACAGAGAAATTAAAAAAATGATGGGAATGAAAAATCTTAGCGAAAAATCAGCTGTAGCTTAAAATAAGATGCTCAGACAAAAGGATATTATCTCAAAGATTCTGACATAGATTTAACACATATAGGAAAAGACATTACACCTACTTAACAAAATTGAAAATGATTTGAATAAATTAGATTTTCCCGATACCTATGATAATTCAATCTTTTTCTATATAAAAAAATAATCAATCAATAACAGATATTAAAAGAGTAGAAAAAATATTTTATTCACAAGTATCAGCC
>JALWNR010000851.1 GCA_027083715.1 Bacteroidales bacterium | reverse complement strand
CGATTTATAACTTTTCTCAATCCGAATAACTGAATCAGACTTAAAAATTAAAACTTTTGAGCTGTCTCTCTGTACAAAATCTTTGGCATCAGCTTGAACAGGGTATTTAAATACCTGCTTAAAAGCAGGTGTATAGCTGTATGAACTTCCGGAATACATAATCAGTAAAAACAAACCGACAAACAGATTTATTAATCCTCCGATTTGAAAAATTCGTTTATTGGCTTTTCTTACTTTTTGTTTTTCAAGTAGTTTGGCACGTTCTCTTTGTTCCAGCTCCATGCGTTCCTCTTCGGTCATAAAAGCATATTCCAACTTACCGCGCCATACTTTTTGTTCTCTGAAAAATTCAATTTCCTGAATTTTTCCTTCATCATTATATCTCCATTCAGCAATAAAACTGCCAAGCCCGGGTGTGTAAATGCTGTCCGTATCCAGATTGCTACTCGATTTATATTCCGAATAACCGACTTTTCTGCCCGGTTTTACCAAATAAGTACTTTCTCCTTCAAAATATAAAATTTCTGAACTGCCAAATTCGGTAGCATTAATTAATCTGCCACTCATGTAAAAATCATTAATATGTTTTCCCTCAGGCAGTGACGGGTAGGGTGGAATTATTGAAAACGAGAAATAAAAACCATCCGAATCTTCAATAATGTAAAAATACGTAGCATCTTCACTAATCAGTAGCCACTCATCATATTGCCAACTACCTGTTTCATAGCCTGTTTCTCCATCCTCATACCATTGTTCTGTATAAGTGCTGCGCCAGCGGGTTCTACCAATAATTTTATAGGCTTTACCAAAAAGTACCGCTTCTTTTCCCAATTTTAAAAACGAGCGCGGACTAAAATCCGAAGGATTTGCATATTTGGTCAGTACGTGAAAGGCATCGCTGCTGGCATCAGCCACTGAGCCACAATAAGGACAAGCAACGTATCGTGTGCGCGGATTTTGAAGCTCCAGTTCGCCTCCGCAGGAAGTACAGCGGAATTGTCTTATTTTTCTTTGCTCAATAGACATGCTCTTCTTTCTTTTCATTAAAAACAAAATCTCCTATTTCCAAATTGAAAACAGTAACGTAAAATGCCTGTTTATTGTCCGGTAAATATTCAATACTCACGGGTGCTGCATCGCCAACCAATATTCCGTCAATAAAATCACATTGTTCGCCCGGTACTATTCTGAAAGGTAATTCACCTTCGCCACCCACAATTTGTGCTCTAGCTTTTTCGGATACAAACATTTTATACTCTTCCCAGTCAATATACATGCCTACTTCCAAAGCATTGTAATTGGTTACCGAAGGTAAACTGTCAAATTTCTTAAACAGAAAAAATTCACCTTCATCTTCCTGTAACCAATATTCATTTTCTTCGTAGCCTTCAACGCGCAGCAGCCATTCATCCCAGAAACCGTCATTGTATTCAAAACGTACGCGCCCCAGTACTTTAAATTTGTATTCTTTTCGTTCGCCCGATTTTGTTCCAAAAAAGGAAGCCTCCAGACCCACAGAAAATTTAGAACCGTAATCGGCTAAAATTACTTTTTCGCCTTTTGCTTCAAAATTTTCACCTGTCCAATGCGATGTTTGATGACAATACGGACACACCACTGTTTCGGTAAAACGGTACTCCAATTGCAATGGAGCCCCGCACGAAGGACAATTAAATTCTTTAAAAGCCATTATTTTTGTTTTTTTCAAATATACAAAAAAAGTTCAATTGTTAAACAGTTTATAACTGAATTGTTAAATTTTGTATGTGTTCGTAGCATTATCAGGCAATTAATTGTTTAAAGGCTTTTATTGCTTTTTGAATCATCTTCCGGCTAATATGCATAAATACAAAATTAGCGAAAGCAAATAAAAAATTATCCTCTCCCCTATAAACTTTGAATAGATTGACAAACTATTGAAATACAAATACATGAGATTAATATAAGTCATTAAAAAAAGTGAAAAATTC